>PAUV01000045.1 GCA_002712845.1 Rhodopirellula sp.
TCATTCTGCTGCCATCAAAGGAGAGCGGTGAGGTGTTACTCCCCGAGCCACCCGCAGACAACCTCACCGATCTGATTCAGGTCGAGGTCGAAAAATACAATCAGGAACACGCCTGACACCGATTCGCAATCAGGCAGCAACGCACGGAGAAAAACATGGATTTGCAAAACAAAGTCACCATTATCACGGGCGGCTCTGGCGGTCTGGGCATGGCAGCGGCCAAAGCGTTTCTCGCCAAAGGCGCGAGGGTGGCGGTGTTTGACTTACAAGAGGGTGAGGCTAAAGCGCTGACCGAGGCGCATGCCGGAAAGGTCAAATATTACGAGACCAACGTGACCAGCGAGGAGAATGTCGCGACCAACATCAATCAAGTTGTGGCAGATTTTGGCTCGATCGAAGTCTGCATCAACTGCGCCGGTTTCGGCCCCAGCGCGAAGACGTACAGTAGTCGCAAGGGTCCCCACCCGCTGGACCAGTTCCAAAACGTGATTAACGTGAACCTCGTGGGCACCTTCAACGTCTTGCGTCTCGCGGTGGAAAAGATGAGCACCAACGAGGGCGAAGAAAAAGGAGTCGTGATCAATACCGCCTCCGTGGCTTACATGGATGGCCAGAAGGGCCAAGCTGCCTACAGCGCCAGCAAGGCCGGCATTGTAGGCATGACGTTACCCATCGCCCGGGATCTGGCGGAGCTGGGCGTCCGCGTCAATGTGATTGCCCCGGGGCTGATGGGCACACCCGCAATGATGGCGATGCCAGAAGATTTTCGCCAAGGCTTGGAACGCCTCGTGCAGTATCCCAAGCGCCTGGGGCAACCAGAAGAATTCGCGTTGCTGGCTACCCAGATCGTAGAAAACCCGTATCTAAACGGTGAAACGATCCGTCTGGATGGCGCCATACGGATGTAGCGCAATACGTGTTACTGATCATTGAGCTACCCGCTCAGGCGGGTGTTAGTCTGTCCTGAGAAGAAAACAGGACCCCAGCGGCCCACCGCCATTGGCGACGACAGCAACGCGTGGCTGATGGGCTAACTGCCGCTCGCCCGCCTCTCCCTTCATTTGCAAGATCGCCTCATAGAAGTAGCCAAATCCGTGGGTTCGGCCCCCGGACAGCTGACCGCCATTGGTATTGAGTGGCAGCAGGCCATCACGGGATATATTGCCGCCGCCCATCAGAAAATCTTTGGCTTCCCCTTTACCGCAGAACCCCAGAGCCTCTATCCAGGAAAGCGTCAACATCGAAAAGCCGTCGTATAGCTGCGCTGTTTCGACATCGGCCGGCGTCAAATCCGTCTGCGACCACATCGCGCCGGCAGCATCGTGGGCTGCCATTTCAGTGAGATCTGGCGAAAAGTTGTCCCAAGAATCCTGGCCATGAAGCGCACTGCCCAAGGCCTCAAGATAAATGGGGTCGCTCACCTCCTTGGCTGCTTCAGCTCGAGATACGACAATCGCCGTACTCGCATCTACCGGGACATCACAATCGAACAAACACAGCGGCGAACTGATCATACGGGCCTCAAGGTAGTCCCCCATATTCAGCGGCTCCGTAAACGCCGCCTTTGGATTCAGTGCCGCATTGCGACGATTGTTCGTCGCGATTTCCCCCAGTGT
The DNA here is from genome assembly GCA_002712845.1 of Rhodopirellula sp. Next base: position 1,617 of record PAUV01000045.1, read on the forward strand.
TTCTCGGGTGGTACCAAAGTCGTGAAAGTGTCGCTGAGCGTAGAGCGCCACAGTATTGACTGCGGAGTAACCCTTGAAGGGCACCATCCATTGAAACGGACCTGAAATGCGATCGCCCCCGGTGCCCGACACACTGGCTTTGCGCTCTCCTGTGACGGAGGAAGCTTCCGTCACCGTGCGAAATACCAGTACGTGATTACACAGCCCGCTCGCGACGGCAGCACAGGCGTTGACGATTGCTCCGGCCTGCGCCGGCCCCTCCCATCCCGCCGAATGCCAATTCAACTGCAGCCCCAGCGCATTCTTAACATCGGCTAACGCGACGGGGCCAAACCCGGGAGAGATATCCTTGCGCACGCCAGGGTAGGACGAGAGACCGTCGATCTCCGAACTGTCTAGACCCGCATGGGCTATCGCCTCCAGAGCGGCATCCAAAGTGAGGTCGATTGCAGACCTTGACTCCTTCCGCATCACTTCTGACTGACCTACACCACTGAAGATGACCTGTTTGGCGTTCAACACATCAGTTCCTCTATCTTCGTGCACAAGAGCACCACGTCACTCCCTATACGTTTAGCGATACGTCTAGCTGAGATCCTGGGTGACAAGTAGCCTTGGCTGCCCAAGCAAGGAATTACCGCCACTGCAGTGGATATGCTGCCCCGTTTCAAAAAACTCCGGGTGCAGCAGCAAACACACCATGCCGGCAATGTCCTCGGGTTTAGAAATGCGTCCCAGCGGTGTGAGCTCCTTGTACAAGCCAACAAATTCATCAAAGTCATTACCCCTTTCCTCAATGCCTTTGCGTAGCATATCGGTATCGTTAATTGAGGGGATGATGGAGTTGATGCGCAATTTTTTCTGCCGATATTCAACGGCCGCCGCTTCTACAAACCGCTCAGCTGCTGCCTTTGCACAGGCATAGGCTGACATGCCTGTCGAGACATCATACGCCACCAGTGACGACGTTGTTACAATCGCCCCTCCCACCTGCATTGCATCGGCCACGGCCCGGATGAACCAGTAGGTGCCGAAGTAATTCACCTCGGTCATCAACAGCAGGTGTTCTTCAGTCTCCTCCGCTATGGGGCCGCGCGTGGCGAGCCCCACGTGATTGACCGCTAGGTCAACCTTGCCGTGTTTCGCCAGAGTGAAGTTGACCAGATCAACATTTGCCTGTTTCGAGGTGATATCCGCCTCAAAGGCCGTGCCACCAATCTCCTGTGCCAGACTCTGAAGCGGCTCATCACCAAGTCCTGAGACAACCACCTTGGCACCCTCTAGCGACAAGCGTCGCGCTGTCGCTGCCCCCATGCCTCCAGGCGTGGATGCCCCCATCACGATGGCTACTTTATCTTGAAATGTGCCCACATCAGCTTCCTTAACTTCTTTGATTCGCCTGCCCGCTATGCGTCAAAGAACGCTATGACGCGCATCTCGGTACTCGCCCGAGGGACCGCACGCGCCCAGATCATTTCGACTGAAAGCAGTGTGAAAAGGGAACTCTACCCTCAAACGCTGCCGGGAGTCGCTGTCGCAAACGGCAATCTCAATAGATCTTGTTAAACCCGCGCCTGCTAACCCAAGAGGATCCGATACCGACGAGGCGCTATAATTTTTAACAGCACTGTATACTTTGTCAATGAAATTACAGCTTGAGACTAGAGGTAGAACTTACTGGAGCCAGTGTATCTGCACCCAGAAGTGCGACCCCAAACATCGACACCCAGCTCCAAGCAAACCGCAACCGCGTTTGACGAAGACGGGCGTCCGATGGGTATACAGTTTATGGGGCCCATGGGGGCTGATTAAAAAGTGCTGGAGTTTGCGATGGTCTATGAAGCCGTGACTCAGCACCTGCGTCAGCGGCCAAAACTTGTGGAAAAACTGGACTAGGGGCCGCGAAACCCCTTCAGAAGCGCCGCAACGTTCTCGCCTAACGCTGAGACCGCATACCCCCCCTCGAATACAAATACCGTGGGCAGCCCGATGGCTTCGATCTGCGCACCCACCTTGACGTAATCCTCGGTCTGCAAACAAAAGGAAGAGATCGGATCGTCAACGAAAGTGTCCATCCCAACAGACACCACAAGGTAATCGGGCTCGCAACGGCCAACAAATTCAATGGCCTTGGATAAGGTCTCGCTCCACTCTGCATAAGCGGTGCCCGCAGGCAAAGGCAGATTCAAATTGAACCCATGCCCTTCCCCTTCTCCGACTTCGTCGGCGTGTCCGGCATAAAACGGGTACTCAAACTGTGGGTCTCCATGTATGGATGTAAACACCACATCACTGCGGTCAAAGAAGATTTCCTGAGTACCGTTACCATGGTGGTAATCGATATCCAGAATGCCCACGCGTTTCGCGCCAGCATCCCTCAACCATTGTGTGGCGATCGCTGCGTTATTCAGAAAACAATAGCCGCCCGCGTAATTGGGGCCAGCATGATGGCCGGGCGGTCGGCACAGCGCGAAGGCTGCACGATCGCCCTCATAGACCAGCTTGGCGGCAGACAGCGCGATATCCCGGGAGGCGGCCACCGCCTCAAAGGTCGTTTCGGTAATCGGCACACAACCATCGAAGCAGTAGCGTCCCAACTTGGCCACGATCGAATCGGAGCTATCTGCCCGCATCCTGCCACGGGGCCATACACAGGGCGTGGGGTCGCCCTCCACACCCAGCTCGTTACAGGCAGCGTAGGCCGTTTTGAGGAAGGCGAGATAATCAGCGTCGTGCACCGCCAGCGTCGTCTCGTCGCCAAAAGATGATGGAGTGATTGTCGGGCCGCACTCATCCGCCTCAAGGCTGCTCAGCACAATATCGACCCGCTCGGGTTTTTCAAAGATCGGTAGAAACTGGCCCGGACTGAGTTCCTGCTGTGGAGCGTGTAGCCGATGCGCCTCGGACGTCACGATTTTCATTTTCGAAGAGATCCTCACCAAGACAACCGATTACTCAGTCGCTGCACGTTAAGGACGGGCAAAGACCTGTGTCCATGCCCATGGCTTTGCATCATTATCAATCCAGTGTATGCAACTCTCTACGCATAATTTTCCCCGTGCTGGTTTTGGGTAAGTCATCAACAAACTGTACCGCGCGCGGCACTTTATAGGCCGCGAGGTGCTCTCTGCAGTAGTTAATGATGTCATCGGCATCAGGTTGCGCACCAGTTTTGGGTACGATGTAGGCCTTCGCCAGCTCACCCTTTTCCTCATCCGGGACACTGCCAACTGCAACGAGCGCGACATCTTGATGCCCGGCCACGACCCGCTCAATCTCCGCGGGATAAACGTTGTAGCCTGCCGTCAGAATCATGTCTTTTTTGCGGTCCACGATAAAAATACAGCCGTCCTCATCCATCGAGGCGACATCCCCCGTGTGTAGCCAGCCGTCCGGTTCAATAGTGTCCCGAGTGGCCTGCTCGTTGCCGTAGTAGCCCTGCATCACCACGCCACCCTTGATCATCAGCTCTCCAATATCTCCTGCGGGCAGTGTGACAGTGGCGTCTTCGGTGGAGGCTATCCTTGCGTCAACATAAGGAAGCGCAACACCAATTGAGCCATGCTTGACCGGTCCATTGGATGCGAACGTGGTGCCCAATCCACCGATCTCGGTCATGCCCCACAGCTCGATGAGCGGGCAGCCGAACTGGGCCTCAACCTCCTGCATCTTCGGGACCGGCATCGTTTGCCCACCCACGGTGCAACATCGGAGACTGGATAAATCATAGGAACCCAGATCGGGATAATTCAGCAGAAACATAAACATGGTGGGTACGCCCTCGAACAGGGTCGCCCGATGCTCCTGGATGCTCTCCAATATAGTCTTCTCGTCAAACGATGGATGCAGGACCAAAGTCATGCCCGATTGCACAGCACCACTCATCACAACATTGCCGTATACATGTGGGCACGGCAGTGCTGTCACAACAGTATCTCTGTCGGATCTCTGATGCATCAGAGCCGTCATGGCTACGTTCAGCAAAATACTGTGGTGCGACAAACAAGCGCCCTTGGGGTGCCCCGTCGTCCCCGACGTGTACCCGATTGTGGAAAGTGACAGCGGATCGATATCCGGGACCTCGAAGTTGTCATTCGCTGCGTCAAGCACCGAGTTGAATGACAACATGCCGTCCGGTAACGGCTCGTCTCCAAAGGCAATAAGCTCTCGAACGTTGGAGTTCTCCTTGACGTTCTGGATCGACATCGCTTTCTCATACGAGGCAATCACTACCGAGGCGCCGCAATCGTTAGCGATGAACTCCACCTCTGAAGGGGTCAACATGACATTAATTGGGTTGACTACAGCGCCTGTTTTCAAAATGCCGTAGTAGCTGACGACCCATTCCCAACAATTCGGAGAGTAGAGTGTGACCCGGTCTCCTAGCTGAACACCCAGCTCGATTAATGCGCTGGCGAGCTTGTTCGAGAGCGCGTCCAGCTGACTGAAGCTCAGGCTCCGGTCCTCACAAACCAGCGCGGTCTTATCGCCGTAGACCTGCGCGGCAGCGCCGGGAATCTCTCCGATTGATTTAATCATGGATGGAATACCTCGATATTAGGGAGTGGTCGTCTCGGGAGGGGGATCAATCACCAGAGCCGATCGTTTCTTCAAATAAGCCGCACAACGCAGCGTGAGCACGAGGAGACCTGCGACGATAAATACGATAGCAATGACTCGGGTATCGCCCATCATGACGGTGTAAGCGTAGGACACCCAGATCGATGCCCAGAAATACCAGATCCCGACCAGATGCAAGAGCCGCCAGTGCCTAGGATCCATGGCTCGACGAACGGGAAAGAACGAGGTCACCGTCAAGGCTAGCAGTAACGCATAGGCGAACATACGCGTGATGAACTCACCGGTATCGTGTAGTGCCGTCGCGTAATAATCCCCATGCAAGCCTAGAAGCACTGCGATAAAGACTGCCTGCCAGCCGAAACCCGCCGCGAATGACAGCCCGACATAACGACGGTTACGCAACAACCAGCTCGAAAAAATGCTGGGGAAAAGCTGCCCCAAGGCCGTTGCCACAAAGGCCAGGTAGATCCATGGCGAGGCCAACTGCACCGACAAGCGGATCATGACCACTGTCGCTTCGGGAGTAGAGGTCCCGGCAATGGCGAGGCCCGCAAGGATAATCACGAAGCTCAGCCCAGCGATAACAACAAAAAGCGGCCACCCATTCAGCAATGGGTGCCGAAGCAAACTGTCAGCTCTAGCGTTCACGCCGCATTCGCCCAACAAGCATCCTCAAAAAGTATCCTTGCTGCCCGCTCAACCGATATTTTTATTCATCGTGATGGTTTGCCAGTTGGTGTACTCCATCAATCCGTGCAAGGAGTTCTCACACCCAAGACCAGATTGCTTATGACCGCCAAACGCCTGAAACGGCGAATACTGGTGAACCTCATTGAGCCACACGGTACCCGCCTCTAACTGGCTGCCAATGCGCTCTACTGCCTCAAGATCCTTACCCCATACCGACGCACCCAATCCGTAGATCGTGTCGTTTGCCCGAGCAATCACGTCCGTTTCGTCCGACCATTTAAGCAGCGGCAAAATTGGCCCAAAGGGCTCTTCTTGCACGATGCGTGAGTCCTCGGGCGGGTTATCGACCAGCGTTACCGGGACAAACCACCCCGCTGCAGAGTCATCGATTTCGCCGCCGACCGCAAAAGCGTGTCCATTGTCTCGGCAATCTTTAAAGTAATCCTGAACCTTGCCGTACTGCATGGAATTTTGAATCGGCCCCAGGTGAGTATCGGCCTCTGCGCCGTCACCGACCTTCACGTTTTGCTCTATGAATTCCACCAGTGCGTCACGAACTTCGTCGTACACATCCTCATGAACGTATAAACGTTTGGTGGCATTGCAGAACTGCGCATTATTCTGGAACGCGGCCCAGAAAATTTCGGGCGCCAGCGCCTTAGCGTCAACATCTGGCAACACGATCGCCGGATCGTTACCCCCCAGCTCAAGTGTCACCCTTTTGATAGTTTCCGACGCCGACTTCATGACGTGCCGACCGGTTTCAGTAGAGCCGGTGAAGGCGATCTTATTAATACGCGGATGTGTGGTCATCCAGATCCCCAGATCATCACCGCCGCTCAACCCGTTAACCACCCCGGGTGGAAACGCCTGCTGGGCAAGCTCTGCCAACTTCAGATCGCAAAGCGGCGTATACGGAGACGGCTTGAGAATCATCGTACAGCCAGACATCACAGCCGGAGCGATCTTCCAGATAGCCAGCAGAATGGGGAAATTCCATGGAACAATGGCACCCACCACGCCCACCGGGGTGTAGCGCGTTACGACGCGACGCTCTTCTGTCTCTTCGACCACCTCATCAGGCAGCCGCTGGGACGCTACCGCTCTCAGCCAGGCGACCGATCCGAGCACTTCCCATTCTGATCCAGCTCTCGGCTTGCCCTGCTCGGCTGTCAGCAACGACATCAGCTCTTCGGCATGCAACTCGATGAGATCCGCATAGTCCTCCAGCGCTGCCTGCCTCTCATCAGCAGGCGTCGCGGACCAAACTTTCANNGCGCGNTGCGCNGCGTCGACCGTTTGATCGAGCTGCTCCTTGGAGGCGTCAGGCACCTGCGCAAAAACCGATCGGGTCGCAGGATTAAAAACGGGTTGCGTCTGCTCGGTTGTCACCGCCTCGCCGTTGATACTCATCACAAAATCAGTATTTATTTTCATTTTTGCTCCAATATTCTCAGGTTCAGTTATTTATTGTTCAGCGCAAGCCGACTAAGCGAGCAGTTCACCGACTGCGCGTCGAGCCGCTTTCATCGCAGCCTGCACATAGGCGTAGGCCTCGGTGTCAGAGTTGGCAATCGCTATTCGCCCGATCGGCTTCCTTCCCAGTTCATGGGGCGCCTCGCCCTCTGCCCATTGAGGATCATGAAGATCCATATGCTCATACGCATATCCGTGCGCCCACCGATTCACCGTAATCGCCTCAACGTCTCGGTCGGCATCAAACCCCGCTAACCCAAACATGCCGCTCAGCTGATGCAGAGTGGCCGACTCGATTTCTTCGAAGGACATTGACAGCAATTTGTGGCGACCCAACCGGTAAGCGTCGCGCGCAGAGAGCCCCTCAGAAATTGGCGGCGTGGGGCTGTGGAGCATCCAAATCACCATGGGATCATCCGCTTGCGAGGGCACCCGAAAATCCCCCAGATTCACCGGAGGCGCGGACGTCACCAAGCTATAGAAGCTACCGGGGCACTGGTAACCGCTGGCCTCCGCCTTTCGCACCGCTGCCGCGTTGCGAAGCAATACATTGGTGCAAATGAAGGGCGCCTTCACGCCATAGGACAAATGCTCTTTTTGTGTCTCAGGCAGTTCAGGACACAGATGCGGCACCATCCCAGCGTAACCGGCTAAAACACAGTACTTGGCGCGGACCGCACTCGCCCGCCCATCTGATACGTAGGCGACTTCGACCTGATCATCGCCAAGGTTTCTGGCATTCACCGCCGTGCTGTTAAGTCGCAGGCGCACGAGCGCGTCCTCTCGGTCGAGTTGCGAGTAGTCGAAACGGCTTGTGACCACGTTTTGATCCAAATCACCGCCGACTGCTGCGGGAATCAACTGGCGCACCAGTAGACGGGCGACCGACGCGTTGCCGTCGGGGAAGATCGGATATCGGTAAATAGCGGGGTCCACCGACTCCGTGTCATCCTCGCTTTCGCTTTCGCTTTCGGGCGAAGGCATAACCGTATTCATGCCGGGCGCGCCTGAATTCAACGCCTCGTAGATCGAGACCCCCTCTGCATCCGTGCTGTGCAAGGCTTTTATCCAGGGCTCAGTAATCTTGACCGCCTGCTCAGAGAGACCAACGCGCTCTTTCAGAAACAGGGCGTAGGAGGTTTGTCGAGCAAAATGCTCGCGATCGGCGAGTGGCACATCGTCCAAAAAGTCATTGTCACCGCTGACCAGCGCAATGAACCCTTGCTCGTCGGTCGTCGAGAGTTTCAGTGACCGAATCGCGCTCTCAAAATCGCCGACACCCGCCCACCGCAGATACCAATCCGCGATGATCGATCGGTCCTCTGCATACTCACTGCTGTTAAGATAAATTCCGTGTCGGGACATGGGGTCATGAACAAGAAAGCCCGGCTCAATCGCACTACGCAACGCAGCAAAGTCCACACCGACTTCTTCAAGCAAGGATCGCTCCGCCTCACCCATAGCAGCCTGTTCCAGATTCAAGCTCCCGCCGACGCCCAGTAAAGTATGACCCTGAGAAGTGAACTCATTACGTTTGGCGTGACCGCCAAAGTCGTCATGGTTGTCGAGGATCAAGATTTTGGCATCACGCCCAAATTGCTTACGGAACAGGTAAGCGGCAGTCAGGCCGCTAATGCCCGCCCCTACGACTACCAGATCATATGTTTCGCTTAGAAGCTCAAACTCGTCGGGGCGTTGACCCTCTCGCGCCAGCGCATGAGCGACCTCAAAAGAACCAGGGTGATTGCCCCGCATACCCGTCAACGAAGGTGGATACACCTGTGGTGTATGGCCGTGAGCTGCAGGCTCAGCAAGGATCTGCAGGGGAGACAGCGCCAACGCGCCTCCCGACAATGCCATACCATCAAGAAAGTCTCGGCGTGTGATATGCGGGGAATGCTTTTTTTTCATCGCTGAACGAGCTAGTGCTCCGTGCTCTCGCTGGCAGGCGCCTGCTTAAGATCGCGCCAAAAAGTGATCACCAGAATGGGTAAGAGCACTAGCAATGGGACGAATGACAGGCCAAAGCTGAGTTCGATGTCAGGTGCCTGAAAGACACCGAGAAGAAGCCCGGCAAACGCTACGTGGAACCCAATCCCGAATAGACCCACCAAGATGGCAATGAGTTTGGATGCCCAATCGCTGCCGTACAGTGACTTCATCGTCAGGACGGCAAAGAGCGCGTAAAGCCAAAAGCCCATGTAGTCAAAGGACGTGTACAAAGAAAACGGGATAGAAACGTTCAAAAGAGGCAATAGCATCGCCGCCATCTCGGCACCTGTCCCTCCCGTCGCCTCTGCGTTGGCTAGCAGCGGGATGGTCCATACGGCCATGAACTTGGGAATGACGAATGCCATGGTGGCCATCGCGACGGCCCCGGCGGCCAACAGCGCGCTAAGTGGGCCTTTTAAACGCCCTCGCCAGCACAGCGCCAGAAATAGCCCTGAAAGGCTTAACATTGCCACGATCTGGTTCACCCAGGCGGCTACGAATGCATCTCTGTTTTCAGTCAGCCACTGCAAACGCTCAGTGTGGGCTGCGCTGAAGCCGTCTGGCGCGTCTAGGGGTAGAAATGCCGCGACAATCGCGGTCAAGATGCAGATCAGGGAGCACCACAACCCAAATCGGCTCACTCGATGATCAAACAATTCTGAATCTATCGAATCTTGTGTCATATCAGTTCAGTGCCTCTCCACACTTATTTAAGCAGCGCAAGTCATTTACAGGTCAGACGACAGGCTATAACCTGTCGACTGACATGTAAAGTGGTGGCGGCGGTAGTGACCAAGCAAATCAAGCGGCGGGACTTTGTTAGCGGCATAGCAATCGGAGCAGGTGGGTTAGTACTGGCGGGATGTACAGACGATCTGCCGAACAACCTCACCAACGAGTTGCCCTCAGTCTCCCTGCCACCTTCGCCGGGCAGCTACTATCCGCCGACCTTGACGGGTATGCGAGGTAGTCACGAGGGATCCTACGAAGTGGCACACGCGCTGAGTTGGCGCGGCGAAAAGCCCACTGACTACCAAGTTCTGGACGAGCACTATGATTTGGTCGTGGTGGGCGCAGGTATGAGCGGCCTCGCCGCGGCGCATTTCTACCGGGAGAAGATGGGGCCAGAAGCACGGATTCTGATACTCGATAACCACGACGACTTCGGCGGTCACGCCAAGCGGAATGAGTTCCATCGAGACGGCCGAATGATGGTGAGCCTGGGCGGAGCGCAGAATATTGAATCTGTCACTGGCTACAGCGATGCCGCTGCAAAGCTAATGGAAGACATTGGCCTTAATGAAGACTTTCTGAATTTCATGGATGCCAGCACCAGCGAGGACCTGGCGCTTGTGGGTAATTTTGATGCCAACAACGGCGTTGCGTTGCCCGGGTCTCAAGATCACTTCATTTA
>PAUV01000046.1 GCA_002712845.1 Rhodopirellula sp.
GCAAAGCGTGCCAAGAAGTATGGAATTCCTGTCTACTACTATTGTCCACCGCAACTGTGGGCATGGGGCGGTTGGCGGATCAAGAAAATGAAGCGGTCAGTGGATCACGTTTTAGCGGTCCTTCCGGTCGAGGAAGGCTATTTCGAAGGTCACGGAATCCCTACCACCTTTGTCGGGCATCCGTTCTTTGATGCTGTGGCATGCCATCGTTTAGACCATCAGTTGCTTGATCGATTTCGTGATATCAGTCTTAGCGGTGAGCATCTTGTTGCTGTGTTGCCCGGATCCCGAGAGCACGAAGTGCATTCAAATTGGCCTTTGATGCTGGAAGCGATTCGCAGGCTTCACCGTGCTAACACTCGAACACGTTTCCTTGTAGCCGCTTATCGGGACCGTCAATGTATATGGTGCCGTGACCAGATGACGGAAGAAGATCAGGATTTGCCGATTGAGTTCTTCGTTGACCGGACAAGTGAGGTGGTTGAAGCCGCACGTTGTGCCATGATGGTCAGCGGCAGTGTCAGCCTTGAGTTGATGGCGCGGCGGACGCCAGCTGCCGTGGTTTATCGAGTCGGTCGCGTATTGCATACCGTTGGCAAGCATGTGCTCCGGCTGGATAGCATTACCCTCCCTAACTTGATGAGTGACCGGAAAGTGTTCCCCGAAATGGTCTCCGTTGGCAAAACGGAGCCAGCGATCGATTTTCTGACGCAGTCCATTCATGCCATGCTGAATGACCATTTCTATTTTCAAAGTTTGCTGGAAAGTTTGGATCGCCTGCGTGATCAATATGCCCAGCCCGGAGCTTCACAGAGAGCTGCTGAGTTCATTCATGGGCAGCTGTCGGGCGTTGATGGAATGCCAGGGAAAAGTGAAAACCTTTGTGATTTGTCGCGGCGAGCGGCGTAGCAACCGTCGGCTGGCAGGGACCCCACTTTTTTGGAGTTTGACTGCGAAATCAATCTTTTTGTAAAACCAGTCGGGTCTCGACTGCGTATCAGCAACGCGAGGCAAGTCGATTTCGATGGTGAGTCCTCACTCTCGCCTGTGCGAAAAAGCCAGAAAACGCCGGGAAGCGAGTGCCTGAGGCAGGATTCCCAGGTCGGCAGATCCGTGGCCTGCGACTGGCAAGCAGGGTCAACCCAGTTGATCACGCTGCCCCATTGCAGGCACATTTAGTTCGAGAACATCACGAGGGCGATGTTTTCGGACGAACTTCCCAGACGATGATAACCTTGATGACGACAGAACTAACGATTGCAGGCTCAGAGGGGCCCGCAACCTTATCCTTCTCCTGCCAGACGATTGCGACATGACTGACGAACGTGATGAAAAAGCCATGCTCGGGATGGGCTCGGGGAATGGATTCGAGTTTGAAGAGTCACCACCGCTGCGTGTGACTGGTTACATCTGTCTTTTTTTGGGTGTGCTCAGCGTCTTTAGTCTCCTAGGCACACCGATGCTTTTGTTTTCACTAGGGTCGATCGTGTTTGGGCTGATTGCTTTGCGTAAGTATGACGGTCCGCGACCTGCGGGGACTCGAGTTGCCATGTGGGGTATCTTGTTGAGTGTTGGCTTTGGAACATGTGGTTACACAATCCCGCTGATGAAGCAGGCGACGCTCAGTCGTCAGGCAGAAGAGTTTGCTGGCCAGTACATGGAGTTGATCGCTTTGGGGCATGATGAGCATGCCATGGAGTTAAAGAAAGAGTGGTACAACCGCCTTTCCACAGACATGAATCTGGCAGACCATTATTTGTCAGACCCTCGGATCTCCGAATCGTTGGTGCAGTTCAAGACAGATCTCGTCAACCGAGAATTCAAACGGCGTGGTCCCAAGGCGGAGTGGGAATTAGATCGACCCATTCGGATCTATTACCAATATGGTAATGACCATGCTGAGGTCATCTGGTCGGATCCCACAGGTGATAGCGAATTAACGATCCAGATGTTTATGGACTACCGTGTCGACAGCAAAGGAAGAGGGCAGTGGCAGATGAATGTAGTTCAGCCATTGAGGACTCGACTTGTGTCCGAGAGTGTTCTGTAGGGCTTTGCTCAATGGAAGTCTCTTGAGGAAAGTGACAGCCCAGTCACTTCCTGACTGAGATCAGTGATGCGTCCGACGATAACGTGAATAACGCCTCGGCGATTTTCCAGTTTTCCATCAACAAGCCAAGCATTGCTGGTTCGAGCTACGCGAAAAAATCGCTCCCACACGGCCTTGAAAATAACTAGGTTGATCGAACCGGTTTCATCTTCCATTGTTGCAAAGACAATGCCTTTTGCCGTTGACGGTTTTTGCCTCAGTAAAATCAGCCCGGCCACTCGAACATGTCTTCCATCTCGAAGATCATCGAGGTCTGTGGAGGTAACACACCGTCGCGTTCGTAGTTCATCGCGAACAAATGAGATTGGATGCGCTTTCAGGCTTAGGCCAGTCATGTCGTAGTCAGCGTGGACTTCTTCCATTGCGGTCATAGGGACCAGCGTGTCTGGCGTTTGTTCTGTTTCGTTCAGATCGGCAAACAACGGTTGTTCGTTCGGGTTGTGATCTTGACCAAGTGAATGCCATACCGCAGCACGACGATCGACATGGAGTGATTCAAATGCATCAGCATCAGCAAGTGCCGCCAGAGGCGTTTTTCCAAGACCAGTGCGTCTCACAAGGTCCTCCATGCTGACGTATGGGCCACCGGATTGCCGTTCGTGGATGAGGTCCAGAGCAGTCTTGGAATGAAGGCCACGAATGGTCCCTAGACCAAGGCGGACGACATGTGAATCTTTTGCTCGATGTTCATTTTGTTCTGGTTCATTCTGTTTGGCATGCTCATTCTGTTTTGGTTCCAGTGTCGATTCCCAATCGCTGAGGTTGATGTCCACTCCACGCACTTTCACGCCATGCTTTTGAGCATCAGCAATCAACTGGGCAGGCGCATAGAAGCCCATGGGCTGACTATTCAGCAGAGCAACACAGAATGCGTCTGGGTAATGGCATTTCAAATAGCAGGATGCATAGACCAGTAAGGCAAAACTTGCGGCATGTGATTCTGGGAATCCATATTCACCGAAACCGCGTATTTGATTGAATACATGTTCAGCAAATGCAGGGGTAAAGTTTTTTTTTCGCATCCCTTTCAGAAGCTTGGTCCGAAACCGGTCAATCAGTCCCGGACGACGCCATGCTGCCATCGCTCTGCGCAATTGATCTGCTTCGCCCGGTGTGAAGCCAGCTGCTACGACTGCCAATCGCATGGCCTGCTCTTGAAAGATCGGTACTCCGAGTGTTTTTTCAAGTACACCGCGTATGGCATCGTTTGGGTAAATGACAGCTTGCGGATTTTCGCGAGCCTTCAAATAAGGGTGCACCATGTTGCCTTGGATAGGACCGGGACGCACGATTGCTACTTCGACTACAAGGTCGTAATAACAGCGTGGTTGAAGTCGTGGCAACATGCTCATTTGAGCACGACTTTCGATTTGGAAGACGCCCACGGTGTCTGCCTTGCAGATCATGTCATAGGTTGCTTTGTCACCCTGGGGGGTTGTGCCAAGAGTCAAGGTGCGATCGTGATGCTGGGAGATAAGATCGAAGCATCGGTGCAAAGCCGATAGCATGCCCAGTGCTAGGACATCAACCTTGAGGATTCCCAGTTCATCCAGATCATCCTTGTTCCACTGAATGATAGTGCGATCTTCCATCGCCGCATTTTCGATCGGGCATAATTCGCAAAGGCTACCTGCTGTCATCACCATGCCACCGACATGCTGTGACAGATGTCTTGGAAAACCTGTGAGTGTTGTGACCAGATAGACGAATCGTCGGCCCAGTTCTGATTCCGGATCCAGTCCACCTTCGATGCAACGTTCGAGAAAGGTGGCACCGCTGCCACTTAACTTTGCGATGGAATCAACAGTGTCGGCAGAGATGTTCAGTGCTTTGCCGACATCCCGAATCGCACTCTTGGTGCGATAGGTGGTGACTGTGGCTGTTAATCCTGCACGATCACGACCATATTTTCCATAAAGATACTGCAATACTTCTTCGCGGCGCTGGTGCTCAAAGTCAACATCGATATCAGGTGCCTCATCACGTTCTCGGCTGACAAAACGCTCGAAAAGCAGATCTGATTGGCTGGGATCCACATTCGTAATGCCAAGGCAATAGCAGACAGTCGAATTCGCAGCAGAACCGCGTCCCTGACATAGGATGTTGCGTTGGCGAGCAAAACGGACCATATCCCAGACTGTCAGGAAATATGCCTCATAGCCAAGTTCCTGAATGATCTGCATTTCGTGACGAAGCAAATTGATTACCTTCTCAGGAACACCGTCAGGCCATCGTGCTTTTGCGCCTTCCCAGGTCAAGCGTTTCAGGTGTTCAAGCAGTGACATGCCCGGTGGAGCAATTTCCTCCGGGTATTCGTAGCGCAGTTCGGACAATTTAAATTGACAACGCTCTGCAATTTCAACAGTTCTTTCGATTGCTTCAGGGATATCTCGATACAGGTCCGCAATGTCTTTCAATGATCGGAGATGGCGTTGACTATTACGGAAGCGTTTCTCATGGGCCTTTTCAATATTTGTTCCATTCTGGATGGCAGACAGGCAATCATGCATCAACATGCGATCGGCGGTGTGGTAGTGAACGTCTCCAGCAACCACAAGCGGTACATCGTTGCCAATAGAAAGCTCTCGTAGACGCTGTACATGCACCTGATCGTCTACGCCACGATGGACTTCACACAACAGATAGCCGCTGTCATTGAACACCTCGCGGAACTGCGTTCTCAGAAACCGACTCAGGGATGTGGGGGGATTCAGCTGACTCGTTGCTTCCTGTGGTAGCAATCCTGCCAATAAACCGCTGCTGAATTCGACCACGTCTTGCCAGCCAAGTTGGCAGATTCCTTTCTCGGCTCTCATTCGCCCCCGAGAGATGAGGCGGCACATCTGACCATAGGCGGCCCGGTCAGTTGGCCATAACAGCATGGGTGGAGCATCGGTCAGATGAACCTCTGTTCCAACAATGTATTGCAGGTCCAAGTCCTTCGCGGCTGCGTGACCACGAACCACTCCAGCTATGGATGATTCGTCAGTCAGGGCAAGGCCGCGGTAGCCGAGCTCCGATGCCCGTTCCACCAGTTCATCTGGATGGGAGGCGCCAGTGAGAAACGAGAAGTTGCTTTTGCAATGCAATTCGACGTACTGCATAAGCCGTTGGTGTTGAAGCTGCGCGGATTCCAAGAAGAGTGTAACTATGTACACTCTATCGGTTGAGTGTACCGATCGCAATCAGGGTTTTTCCTACCCGTTTCGCGGAAGCCTGACTTCCAGCAGGATGGTGGGCCATGCCAAGGGCGTTTCTGAGAAAGCGATTTTCTCCAGCCTTCAGGTTCACCGCCTCAAATGTAGGATGACAATGACACCAAGATCAAACGAACCGATTCAAAATGCACCCATGCAACACGTCGAGGGAATTCAGCGAGAACTCGCTCCCAGTCATCCACGTTTGATTGGTTATCTGTTGTGGCTCGTTGGTTTTAGTGGTTTGCATCGTTTTTACTTTGGCAAACCGTTGACGGGCGCTGTGTGGTTTTTTACCGGCGGTTTATTGCTGGTGGGTTGGATTGTTGACTTATTCCTGATCCCGGCCATGGCTGATGAGGCAGATCGCGAATACGAAAATGGCAGGTTCGACTACAGCCTTACCTGGGGGTTGCTGGTGTTGTTTGGAATCTTTGGCGCACACCGTTTTTATCTGGGCAAGATTGGTACGGGAGTGCTCTATCTGTTAACTGCAGGTCTATTTGGTTTCGGAATTATCTATGACGTGTGTACTTTGAACGACCAAGTCGACGAACAAAGTCAAAAGGCCACTGTCAGTAGCTGAACGTGGCACACCCGCNAACNGAATNTNCCGAAACCGCANTCAGCGGGNTACTCAGGTGCAATCAGGACAGCTTGCGCACGGTTACTTTCGTTCCCTGCAGATTGACCACGCATACCTCGCAATCGGTATCGATGAAATCACCCTCGGTGACAACGTCGACCATCAAGTCGCCGATCTGNATTTTCCCACTGGGGCGTAGTGGCGATGCCGTTGTTCCAACGTCTCCAACATTGACCAGTTGCCATGCAGGTAGCTGTTTCGTGTGGTTTCCAGCCAGCAGCGAGGTGCCCGTGGAGGCTGGAGCAGCGACGCTAGGTTTGAGTGTGAGGCGGCTTAAGCCTGGAATCTCACCGATATAACGGGCGAGGAAAAACAAAGCGATCAGGAAGCAAGCAAATGCACTCATGACTGTGAGCACATCAGCACCCAGTCCATTCAACTCTTCATTTGTTGCAGGGAAAAAACCTCGTGATGAAGCCATGACGAGTGAGACCAGTACGAGCAGGGTGCCACCAATTCCGGCAAAGCCGAACCCAGGAATCACAAAGAATTCCACTGCGATGAAGATAAGCCCCAGAGCGAACAATAGAACCTCTAGCCATCCCGCGGTTCCTCCCAAAAAACGGCTCCAGAAAAATAGACTGAAGCAAAGTAACGAAGTCAGGCCACCGACACTGATACCCGGCGCGCTCAACTCAAACAATAATGCAATGAGTCCAATTGCGATAAGCAAAAAGGTGGCAAATCCAGTATTCAAGAGGAAAACAAAGGTGTCGCTCCATGTTCGTTTGATTACCTGCATCGGTTCGCGAACATTGATTGCCTTAGCAAGATCAGCACGATTTTGAATCACTTCGTCAGCGAATCCGAGTTCGACCGCACGCTTGCCATTGACGGTAAAAAACATTTCCTTTCCTGCTTCGCGGACAGGATTTCCTTTTTCCCATTCTTCCCGATTTTCGAGCGAGCTCCATTCTTTGTTCGAGATGTATTTTTTTTTGCCTGTCTTCTTGTTCGTTGCAGCGAACACCACGAGATCCTTGTCAACCATTTTTTCGGCCAACGCGATGGGCCTTCCCCTAGCTTCCGCAGTATCTCGTACTTTTTGAGCTAGCACACTACGACTTTTTGCTTCTGTGTATCGAAATCTTCCGTCTTCCCCCATCACAATTTCGCCAGCATCCCCGATTCGAGCAGTCGGAAGCATGATGATTCGATCACAGGCGAGGGAAAGTAGAGCGGCGCCACTGATTGCGTCTTTTTCGATAAAGGCAACCGTTTCCACCTGTTTGGCATCCAGCACCATGTCCATCAATTCAAATGTCACATANGTGAANCCACCNGGGCTNTTGATGTCGAGCACAATNACATCAGCACCNGAATCAATTGCTTGCTGAAATTTTTGCTTTAGCAATTCTCCACTGAGAGGATTAATGTCCTCATGGAGCGGAATCACTACGCCGGTTCGCGCTGGTGTACCGCGATTGATCACTTGCGCGAGTGAGGGTGTACCGGCGATACAACAGAGAAGAGCGATGAAGATTAATGCAAGATGACGCATCTGTATCGTGCCTAAATTCGATGGCTGATGATCTAGGGCAGCAGGTATCTGCCGTTGGTTCATGCAAGGAAGTTATTAAACGCCAAAGGCCAAGTCGAGCGAAAGCCGGCAACGTATGATTTCTCTGCAAAACAGCAAGTAAGGAGTGGTACGGAAGTCACAATTCCGCCGTTCGCCGGACAGATTCTACAACNTCTCGTTTTCGACGTTATTCTGTTAGGCTCNGCTATNCATTATACGCGGCGCCAAAACGTTGGAAAAAATAAGACCAACACGCTGAATACTTCCACTCTGCCCAGCATCATCAGCCACACAAATAGTAATTTTGCACCTTGGCTGAAATGAGCGTAATTGTTGGTGGGGCCAACGACGCCGAGGCCTGGGCCGATGTTGTTCAGGGTTGCGGCCACCGCACTGGCGGCATCNAGCAACTCTTCATTTGCCGTCAACTGCTGTGAGTCAGTTTCAGCTTCGGTAAACTCAGAATTGGNAAGAGAAACCGAGTCTCTNGCGGACCATGTTTCGTTCGGTTCGAACGTTACCAACAGAAGCCACGAGAAAACGAAGATCGCCAAGATCATTGCAAAGTAGACGACAATGCTGTGGGGNAANGCTGGATCATCAATCGATGATCCNCTGATNCGGATCAAACGCACGACTCTGGGGCGGTGTGCTTTCTCAATTTCCAATCGAAGGATTTTGTAAAAAAGAATATGCCGAATGACCTTCATTCCACCACCTGTGCTGCCAGCACATCCGCCGACAAACATGAGCAGCAATAGAATTCCTCGACCAAAGTTATTCCAGCCATTGAAGTCGGCGGTTCCGTATCCGGTTGTCGTCAGTATGGAAACGACTTGGAACAGGCCGTAACGCGCTGAATTGCCAAAGGAATCAAAGCCACCATCATCCGCTCGCATGCCAAAGAAAATAATAGCCGACGTGACAACCAGAATGATTCCCAGATAGGTTCTGAATTCGACATCCTGAAANATTTTGCCTGCNCGTCGNAGAAGGACCAGATAAAGCAATGTGAAATTNGTGCCAGCCANAATCATGAANATGATTGTCGTGTACTCAATCAGCGGACTATTGAATTGTCCAAGGCTTGAGTTGTAAGTGCTGAATCCNCCCGTGGCCATTGTTCCAAACGCGTGGCACAAGGCGTCGAACATCGTCATGCCTTCGAGTTTGTAAATGATCGTCAGCAAAATGTTGAAGGTGGCATAGATCGATGCAAACACCAATGCAGTGTTCTGCATGCGAGGTAGGCTGCCATCCTTGGTGGGGCCAGGCATTTCTGCACGCATCATTGCTTTGCCAGCTGAGCCCTGTCCAAGGATCGCCACGAACAGAACGACAATCCCCAACCCACCCAGGAAGTGTGTCCACGAACGCCAAAATAGAATGCAATTGGGAACCAGGTCCGTTGATTCCACATTGGTCAACACNGTTGCACCTGTGGTGCTGAAACCAGACTGTGATTCAAACATCGCTTCGATGAATGTGATGGGTTGATCAACACTTGTGCATGTGCCACTGAGGTAGTANGGCAGGGCACCCAGTACGGTCGCCATGACCCAACTTAGTCCCACAATCGCCATGGCTTCTTTTTGATAGAACGGGCCACCGTGGTGTCGCCTGCCAATCCAACGCAGCACACCGCCGGTCACCATGCAGATTAGAAAGCTCTCGATCAGTGCGATAGCGCCTCGGGTCTCAAATGACGTCGCAGGCTCCAAGTNCGTTCGATTCGCGAAAAGGGGAACAGCGAATGGCAGACTGGCGAGCATCGACCCACCGATTAAGAGGCAAATCGTACCCAGCAAGCGAAGGAGAAGTGGGAAATTCAATGCTCAAACATTTCATGACTAAGGGCAAAACCGAGGCTGCAAGCTTAACCACTGCGGTACGAGCTTCGTACCACCACTTGGAAATAGAGTTCGATTGGACGTGCTTTGGCAGGCAAACATCATCAAAATCAACGTAAATGGCACTCGCTTTGCACAGGTGAACACACGGTAAGTTTGATCTCTGTTCCCCACGGAGGCCTTGATTACCTTTCTGCGGGGCGGCACTGGAGGCGGTGCCGCTCCGCTACTCACGATCATTGGTGACGATCATTCCCTCGTCTCGAAGGTACTTTTATGCCCTGATCTTCGACTCTCGCCAAACGACAGCAGAGGACATCTCACGTGCTCACGTCTTTACCCGAAAAACTGGGAATTTGGGAATTTGAGAAAGAGGTTGGCAAAGGTGTATCATTCTGCCGCACTGGCGTGATGCAAATTGCGACATTTTGGAGTGGTCAGTTTTTGGGGGATTTGGTTTTGTGTGGACGTTTTACGCTGCGAGCCCCCGTAATTGATTTNGGGCAGCTTTTCNTTACGACCATGGGCCACGCGGACATGGATTCGGTGAACGGGGATTTGGGAACTGAATTTAAAGTGGGACCGGCACGGTTTAACATCGCGCCAACACAAAATATTTTATGTATTCANCATGATTTGCAGAGAGATCATNTGACGGCCGCTCANTANCGGTGGGGTTTGATACCCGCTTGGGCAAAAGACATNGGAATCGGTGCACGAATGATCAACGCACGCAGCGAAACNCTGGACTCCAAGCCAAGCTTCAAACATGCNCTAGCGAGACGACGTTGTGTGATCCCAATGGATGGATATTACGAATGGACCAAGACTGTTGGCGGAGAGGGTAAGCAACCATTTCTGATTGAGCCNGTAGATGGACAAGTGAAGTTCNTGGCTGGCTTGTGGGAGGAAAATCAACAGTTGGGTGATGACGGGGCGATTCATTCGTGCACTATCATTACGACGCCTGCCAATTCCACGACTGCTCACGTTCATCAGCGGATGCCCGCCTTCATAGGTGAATGTGACTTTTCTGCGTGGCTTGACCCGCAGTGTCATGATGCCTCTAGATTGAAGATGCTATTGCGGCCTGCTGAACGGGATCTTTTGAAATTGACAGCCGTGTCACGGCACGTCAGTAGTCCACGTAACGAGGATGAGAAGTGTGTGCTGCCGCTTGATGATCTTACCGGTGAGGGACAGCAGTTCATCCAATTCGACTAAAGCGACCGTGAGAATCGCGGCATGAAACAGAATCGGTGCCGCATCAGACCCAGCGGCATCTTTCGAAAACTTTAGGTGAACTGNTGATTAAATTAAATATTTGATGATTCAGTTGCGAGGGAAAACTCACCAAGGTACTTATTCNTCTCCGCTGCACTATTCGCCCTCTCTTGCCTGAGTTGCTTGTACTGCGCAGGTGGTGTCACTTGTGCGCGGTATTGCCGCGATCCTCCAATTTCTGACGCAACACTTCTGATTTAGTAGGAAAATCTACGATAGGAANAACGATAAACAAGTTGTGTTCCGCGTCTGTATACCNGTGGTGTTTCGGGATGATCCGAGTAGCATTTAGTCTTACGTTAGTTTTCTGCCTGATCGTTACCAGCAAAGTCTGGGGTCAGAGNACGATTTCCAATAGCCCACTTGAGCTGTCCACTGGGCAAGGCTTGTGGGGTGCGTTGCTGCCAGCCTATACCTTAACGGATGGGGGTGGTGCTCCTGTATTGAGCGACAGCATGGACGCTCTTGGATACCACGGTGACCTGAAGCTGGTTCGACGCTTCCTCGGAACTCGAACGAGTTTTGAAGGCCGTGCTTTCTATGCAACTGCCGAATCGACAGCGAATGGTGGCGACAGCGGTCTAAACTTCCTCAGCCCGTCTGATGGTTCCATCACTGCAATTCCAGCAGGAGCAACCCGGCTGAGAAGCGACGTCGATAATTACGGTTTTGACCTTCTACTTCGCGATACATGGATCACCCGATTCGGTGGCTTGTCAGCCGGATGTGCCTTCAGTTACATCGGATTTGATCAGACATTCAATTCAACGGCGGGTGGCGCTGACTTGCTGAGAGAGAAGCTCGATTCCGCCTTGCGTGGCGGAAAGGGATTCGTCGGCTGGGATGGCTGTTTCTGTGGTCATGCCACGAACATAGACCTGCTTTTTGGATTCTATGACATGAATGCGACTTACGGATCGGAGGCTGGCCTCGCGGGTCCTGCAACAGAGCAGAAAATGACGAAAAATGTAAGCACGATTGAGACCAACTTCACGACCCGTCGCGACTTTCGCGAGATACAGGTCGGAACAACGATCGGCGTCACTTACTTCACCGATCTGCCTACGATAGAACGGACTCTCGGTCAGCCCGTTTCGATTGGAACTGATGATGCAGTCACGCTGAAATTCCTTTTCGAAATCCTGCTGTAGGTTCAGTTCTGAACCGTTGCCTCGACAGCCTCGAAGGCGGCATGATATCTCCGCCCTAACTCCCGGTATGACTCGCTGTCGAAGTGAATTTTGTCACCCTTGTGTGCTAGGCCATTTGACTTCACGAACCCGGTAATGCTGACCTGCATCGGCAGTGTTGCGTGAATCGAGTCGACGCGTTTCTTATCTGTGCTCCATGGCCTTTCTTTGAATTGCCCCATTTGGCCTGCAATGAAGGGTAGATTTTCGTCGTTTAAATTCGTACGGAAGCGTTCGATTAGGCGATGAAGCTTCTCCTTGTACACGACAGACAATCCAGCCTTGCAATCTGATTCGCCTTGATGCCACAGCACTCCCTTCAGAGTGCCATCTTTCATGGCAAGTTGTGTTCTCGCAATGGCGGTGTCATAAGGATGTGTTTTGGTCGAAGAGTGGTAACCACCGGGTTCCCAAGACGAAATGGGAGATCCACCTACTGCACATGGAATTAGTCCGACAGTGATTCCGGAGTGAGCTGCTGCGTAGGTCTTGGCGAAGGTTTTGCCGAGCCCGACGCCAGCAATGCCAGGTTTATCGAAATGAATTGGATCAACGGCAGCGACCCATTTTCCCTTTTTGTTGAGTGTGAGCACATGGGTATCCACCTTTCTATCGCTTTCAGCAACTTTTCCCCGCCCCGCCATATTCGATTGGCCGGCTAGCAGGAAAAGATGAAACTTTGTGGGGTCCCGTGGAACTGCGACAGATTGTGCGTGGACGGCTTCAAATACGAAGAAACAGCAAGTGACTAGAAGCAAAATTCGGTTAATTAGCATCGGTGATGACGATCCTCGGTGCGAGCAGTCAAAGTGATTGTGTTGAACATTTCATGAATCCATGGCCTTGGTTTCGACAAGTCCAATAACTCAAGTTATCCTTTGCCTCATGCAGATTCCAGCTACCACGATTGTTCTTTGCCTGTTTGTTGGGTCGGCGTATGGCCAGATTGTGGATTTGGCCTCTGCTGATCCTGCCTCAACGCGTCAGTTGGCCCTTCCAGAAAAGCCATATCGCTACGCGGATCAGCCTCTTCCACGACACGTCAAAGAGGTCGCTAATCTCTTTGATAACACGCCGGAATCAAATCCCCTCACGGACGAGGGGGCTACTTTGGGTCGTGTTCTGTTTTACGATCCCAATTTGTCCGCTAACGGATCCACGTCGTGTTCGTCTTGTCACAGTCAGCAGGCTGCATTCACTGATGAACGACGGTTTAGTAAAGGTTTTGAGGGGAGAGCTGTTGATCGAAATTCGATGAGTTTGGTGAACCTTCGGTATTATCGCCCCGGTAAATTCTTTTGGGATGAACGGGCAGGCTCTCTTGAAGACCAAGTACTCATGCCAATCGAGAATCCCATCGAGATGGGGCATGAATTGACCGCATTGGTATCGCAGTTACAAAGTGACCCGATTTATCCTCCGCTCTTTCGCGATGCATTTGGAACGTCAGAGGTGACCAAAGAGAGGTTGTCACTCGCCTTGGCGCAATTTATCCGATCAATGGTTTCGGTTAACTCACGTTTTGATCAGGGGCGTGCTGCAGTGGCTTCCGTGTTGGATCCGTTTCCAAATTTTTCTGAACAGGAAAACTATGGAAAGCAGCAGTTCTTTGGACGTGCTAGATGCTCGGAGTGCCACTTGCCCGAGACGGAGGGGAAGAGTGGTGCCGCTCGACAGTCGGCATTCTTTCAACTAGAAGGTCCACTGGTGAATGGGATTGACAGCGATTCTGATCAAGTAGACGGTGGCGTCGGGGCGTTTACCTTGAAAAAAAGTGAATGGGGCCGTTTCAAGTCGACGTCGTTGCGTAACGTGGTGCTGACTGCACCCTACATGCATGATGGCCGTTTTCGGACTTTGGATCAGGTAATTGAACACTACAATTGGAGTGTCAAGCCGCATCGTAACTTGGATCATCGATTGGAGGACTTCGCTGCCAATGGCTTGGCACTGCCCGAGGTCGAGAAAGTTGCCTTGGCGGCATTTCTTGGAACTCTGACAGATCAAACCTTTCTTACTGATCCGAAATTCAGTGATCCTTTCACTCAAGCCGAATGAGCTATGTTGGCTGCGTGGAATTGGAAAGGGCGAGTGGCAGTTATCGATCGTTATACTTATCGTCTATGACAAAGCGTGCAGAAAAAAAATTGAACGATCAAGCGGGATGTGATGGGAGTAAGGTGGTGACTGCCGCTGAATCCCAGGCTCTCGCAACGGCTTATCACGAAGCTGGGCATGCGGTGATGGCGTTGTCGTTCGGTTGTCCGATAAAAAAAGTCACCATTGTCCCGGGGCGTTCATGGCTGGGGCAGTACCGGCTTGGTGTGTGTGAGCTTCAGAAAGGTCGTTCGGCAAACGCAAAGAATCTACTGGACGATGAGATCGTGCTTCTATTCGCTGGGATGGTTGCGGAGGCGCATTTCACTGGGCGCTATTGTGAAGCGGGTGCAGCGGAAGATCTGCGCGCGATTCGGCGATTACTGTGCCATCGTGCTGGGAGTGAAAAACAGCATGAACGGTTGCATCGGCGTTTATTGGCTCGTACAGAACACCTTCTTGATGACGAAGCGACTGCATTGGCTGTCGAGATGGTAGCCACTGAGTTGGTGCAAAAACAAACAATTAGTGGCCGGGCTGTTCGGCACTTCTATCAACAAGCGATGCGAAAAAGCTCGTGAGAAATGGTGGGTTTTAGAATGCCAGAGATGCAGGATACCGAAAAAAGTGCTCGATCCATTGCTGCTGACTTGAACTTGCCAGTCAGGCAAGTGTTGGCAGCCATTGAGTTGCTTGAAGCAGGCAACACGATTCCGTTCATCGCTCGATATCGCAAGGAAGCGACACAGGGGCTGGATGAGATTGCACTGCGGGCAATTGAGGACGCAGTTGAAAGGTCGGCCGCTTTGGCTGCTCGGAAAGCAACCGTTATCAAGAGCATTGAAGGCCAGGAGTTGATGACCGATGAGTTGCTTGCGTCGATTGAGAATTGCAGCGACTTACGACAGCTCGAGATGATTTATTTACCTTTTAAACCCAAGCGTCGTACCAAGGCTGCGATTGCTCGCGAAAGGGGCCTGCAACCTCTGGCTGATCTGCTGATTCTTCAGGAACCGCTTCGGGGTTCGCGGAATGCGGTACTTAACCAGTTTGTTAATCCTGCATTGGAAATCGCCGATCGGGATGCTGCGTTACAAGGTGCGCTCGCGATCGTTGCCGAGCAATGGTCTGAGNATGTCNCNTTGCGAAGTTGGATGCTTGACGATGCCGTAGCGAGTGGCAANGTGACTTCAACNGTGAAGCGTGGGAAGAAAAAGGAAGCNGAAAAATTCNAACTCTATTTTGATCATCGGGAAGCCGTAGGGAAGATTCCCTCGCATCGGCTTTTGGCAATGTTGAGAGGCGAAGCCGAAGGTTTGCTACGCGTTGGAATTGCAATGGATGATGGGCGAGCTGTTTCTCACATGAAATCACAATTCATTCACGATAGGCAGTTTGAGTTTTACCGTGATTTGGTAGGGGCGATTGGTGATTGTTATGAGCGTTTGCTTCAACCCGCCACGCAGTCCTCTGTGCTGCAGAATCTGAAGGAGCAAGCTGATACGGATGCGATCGAGGTGTTTGGGAAAAATCTGCATGAACTGCTGATGGCATCACCCGCAGGTCCTCGTGTCACTTTGGGCATTGATCCGGGTTTTCGAACGGGTTGTAAACTGGCTGTTGTCGATGAGACCGGCAAGTTTTTGGCGACCAGTACCATTTATCCGACCCCACCCAGAAACGATTCTGATGCAGCGGCAAAACGTGTGATGGAAATCATCAACCAATACAACGTTGAACTGATTGCAATTGGAAACGGCACCGCTTCAAGAGAAACGGATGTTTTCGTCGGCAGCCTGCTGAAGGAACACGGGTTGAAGTTGACGAAGGTGATGGTCAGCGAAGCTGGTGCGTCGATTTATTCTGCCAGCGAGATCGCGATCAAGGAGTTTCCCGATCTTGATGTGACGGTTCGCGGCGCGATCAGTATCGCCCGTCGATTGCAGGATCCGCTGGCAGAACTCGTGAAAACTGACCCCAAATCAATTGGCGTGGGACAGTATCAACACGACGTGAACCAGACACGACTTCGTAAGTGTCTGGATCGCACCGTTGAGTCATGCGTGAACGCTGTTGGTGTAGATCTGAACATGGCGAGCATTTCGTTGCTCTCTCATGTGGCGGGCATTGGCCCGAAATTGGCACAAAATATAGTAGCTTTCAGGGACCAAAACGGTCGATTCGAAAACCGCAAAGAACTGCTGGATGTTGCAAAACTTGGCAGGAAGGCGTTTGAACAGGCTGCTGGCTTTCTTCGCATTCGCGGCGGAGAAGAATCTCTTGATAACTCTGCGGTTCATCCCGAGAGTTATAGCTTGGTGGGGCACATGGCGAGGAAGCTAGGTACAGATCCAAAGAGGTTGGTGGGTGATACTGGCCTGAGCCACAAGTTGAACCCCTCTGAATATGTAGATGATCGTTTTGGGTTGCCCACTGTGATCGACATCATATCTGAGTTGGAAAAACCCGGACGCGACCCACGTCGTGAATTTAAGGTGGTGCAGTTTGATGATGCAATTAATAGCATCGGTGATCTGAAGGCAGGTTTAGTGATGGAAGGCGTCATCACGAACGTTACGCATTTTGGAGCGTTTGTTGACATTGGCGTTCATCAGGATGCCTTGATTCACATTTCGCAGCTTTCGGACTCATTTGTGAAGGATCCGAACGACATTGTTGCCGTTGGTGATCTTGTTAAGGTCAAGGTGCTAGAGGTCGATGCTGGACGCAAACGCATCTCGGTAACTCGGAAGTTCTAAGAGGGGTATTGGCATCCTTCAACCTGTCAAGTCGAAGTGGAATTGCATGAGATGGGTGTGGCTGGATGCAAAATTTTGGAAGCAGAAATTTCTAGGGCTTGAAAATCCTTCTCGCACGATGGTTTAAATCCACAACTCACGATCGAGGCTGCGATAGCCAATTGCTTCGGCGAGATCCTGTTCTCGAATCTGTTCACATCCTGCGACATCAGTAATGGTTCTTGCCACCCGAAGAATTTTGTCGTGGGCCCTTGCGGAAAGACCTAGTTCCTCGACGCAGTGCCGAAGCATTTGTGTGCACTTGCGATCAATTGGGCAATGAGTACGCACTTGTCGGCTTGTCATCTGTGCGTTGTAGCGTGTCGAAGTGTCTTGAAATCTTTTGGACTGCAGGTCACGCGCATTGATTACATCCGATCGCATTGTTTTGCTTGTTGTTCCCCGCGTGACGCGATCGGACAGTTCATCAAAGGGAACGGCAGGTACATCAAGATGTATATCAATCCGATCCAGCAAAGGTCCAGAGATTTTTGACATGTACTTCTCCACTTGAGGCGGAGTGCAATTGCAACTGCGTCGAGGGTCGCTTCGATAGCCGCAGGGACAAGGATTTGCCGCAGCGATAAGCATGAAATCTGCGGGAAAGGTGGTGGATTGCAGGGCGCGGGAAATCGTTACCGTTCCATCCTCTAACGGCTGTCGCATGACTTCCAAAGTTTTGCGGTTGAACTCAGGAAGTTCGTCAAGGAAGAGGACACCGTTGTGGGACTTGCTTATTTCTCCGGGAGCAGGCTGACTGCCGCCTCCAACCAATCCAGCATCGCTGATGGTATGGTGTGGGCATCGGAAGGGACGCCGTGCCATGAGTGGTTGGTCGGCGGGCAGTTGACCGAGCACACTGTAAATACGTGTGGTTTCAATTGATTCTCCCGCTGATAACGGCGGAAGGATTGTGGGCATTCTTTGTGCGAGCATGGTCTTGCCGCTGCCGGGCGGCCCAATCATTGCCAAGTTGTGACGGCCTGCAGCCGCAATCGTCAAAGCTCTTTTCGCTGATTCTTGCCCGCGAACGTCTGCAAAGTCCAAGTCATACAGGCTGAACTTGGCGAAAAGTCGTTCGAGCTCGCAGGGCACGGCACTGACCTCTAATTCACCGGCGAAGAAAGCAATCGCCTGTGATAGGCTGTGTACTGGTATGACCTGCAAACTTTCCACGACAGCAGCTTCACTTGCATTTGCAAAGGGTACAACTAATCCTCGAATCGCTCCATTCTTTGCTGCCTCAATTGCGATTGATAATGCACCCTTGATCGGCCGTGCTGTTCCCTCCAACGCCAGTTCGCCCACAACGGCGTACTCATCGAGTCGTTCCGTAGATAGTTGTCCACTGCCGGCTAGCACACCCAAAGCAACCGGTAAATCAAATGATGACGCTTGTTTGGGAAGATCACCGGGGGCTAAGTTGATCACAACTCGGTCCTGCGGCCTAACAAATCCACTGTTAACAATCGCTCGCTCGACGCGGTGCGTGCTTTCTTTCACGGCAGTGTCTGGCAGTCCAACCAAAATGGTTTTTGGCATGGCGGCCGGTGAGATATCGACTTCGACATCAACTGGCAATGCCTCGATGCCGGATAGCGTGAACGTCTTCAAGCGTGCCAGCATGATGCCCCAATCATGTAAGCGTAGAAGTAGTTACTGCTCAGAGGGTCGCATCGTTGGGGCTACTTAGCAAGGACTGAATTTCCAATCTCTGGAAATGAGCAGAAGAAGTTGGCAAACATAATGAAGGCAAATGTCCGTTTGGTGGCCAAAGCAAGCCGATCAGATGAGATGCCTTGCAATGCTCTCAAAAAGGCCTCTATCTGCAGCGCAAGTAATGTGGCTTGCTATCATGGTTCATGCCCTAGCCGGGTCATGTGCAGAGAAGAAGAGTAAGTCTGAGTCAGGTTGGTTTTCGTTTGCGTCTTTGTGTGATCAGCGCGTGCATGACATCACTGCGACGCACGACGCCTAATAATTCATGGGGCTCACTGCGGGTGACCACGGGAATGCAGTCATCGGTTTCTGCCTGAAATAACTCGAAGGCACGAGTTGCGGGTTCGTCAGGAAAAAGCAAAGCAGTGGTTTCACTGACGAGGTCTTCAGCACGGACCAAGTTTGATGCATTATGGTCAAACATTACATCACTTAACAGTGGATATCGAATGACACCCACGACAGTCGATCGGTCGTCGATGACTGGATACGTGTTGTCATGACTGTGCTCGATGTGCCCGATCACATCGTCAAAATTGTCAGATTGGTGAATGCCTTTTGTTTTGCGAATTAACTTGCTGACGCTGACCTTGGATTCAAGTGACGTTGCCGCACTCGTACCTCTGACAGCATCTCGAAAGCGGTCAATCACCGCCCGAACTTGTTCCAAAGGTGTCCGCGAGGTGTGATGGATAGCTTGAGCCAAGGGTACCTCACCGGTTCGCAACACTGATTGTCGAATGAACAGCGGACCAATGATCTCGAACAGTACAACCGAGCCCAGGATGATGGCCTGGATTTCAGCTCCCATTTCCTTATCCCTTTGCATGGCAATGGTTGCCAATGCAATCGCGGCACCGGCCTGTGCAAAAAGACAGCTGCCAAGCCAGTTTCGAATTTCCATGGGTTGCTTGGTAAGTCGTGCCGTGACATAGACACCAATCCATTTGCCGCTAATTCTAAAAATGATGTATACCAAGCCCAAGGTTCCTGCAGCTAGGAACGCATTGATATCGAGTTCGGTTCCATGAGCCGCAAAGAAAAGTACAGCTAATAGGCCCGATAAGTGGTCAAGTTCGTCAACGATTTTGGATTTATAGTCAGATGTATTAGCGACAGTCACTCCCATGATCAGAAATGTAATCATGTAGGGAATGTGAAAGGATTCGCAGATGCCAAGCAGGAACGTTTCTGCCGCAACCAGCATCACAATCCAACGTTTCATGTTCAGAAAACCACAGCCGTAGCTGACGAGGAGCCCACCCGCAATTCCGAGGCCTGCAGAACCAGCGATGTTGAGAATCAGACTTCCGAATTGCTCTCCTATCGACATCTCAAGTTTATTCTCGATTAGCGATATGGCGAGGAAGGCAAATTCAAACATCACGATGCAGGCAAAGTTATTCATTGCAACCAGAAACCCGGTGCTTTCCGTGACTGGACCTTCTGAGCGGAACTCTTTGAGCACCAGAATGGTGGTGGCTGGCGCAGTCGCGACTGCAAGGCAACCCAGTAACAGAGCTTGGTTGCCTGTGCAGCCAAACATGAGCAAACCAAGGCTCACAAAAATGAATGTGAAAAAGATTTCACCTAACGAAAGTGGCAGACAGCGTTTTGCAAGTTTCCGTACTTTTGTGAAAGTGAATTCACAGCCAAGGTTGAAGAGCACCAGAGCCATTGCCAATTTCAGTAGCGGATCAAAAAGTTCAATGTGGCCTTCAGGGATCCAATCAAGAATGCTGGGACCTACCAGTAGGCCTACCAATAGATAGGCCGTGACCTTGGGAAGGTGCAAAAGGTCAGCGAAAACTCCGGCCGCTAAACATGCGGCGAGCAGCAGCCCAAGCGTACTTAAAATGTCAAGATGAAAAACTGGCATGCGTAAACGTGGGTGGCAGCTGGTGTTGATGAATGTCAGTCGGTCGAGCTTGGGTGCGTCTGGACGCTGACTTTGGGTGTCAAGCTCTAGCGAGTTTGAGAGGGGAATGCACCAGCGGCGGAAAATGCTTGTAGGCAGCCGCGTTGCCTTGTCATTGCAACATTATTGTCAGGATAGCGTCAGCAGCCCATGGCAATTTGGTGATCTCAGCCTGCCATGCCCGGATTTGCTTGTGGGAATCAGTGATCTGAGTCATGGAGTCCGCCAGGTTGGCCCAGAGGTTGAAATTTTTACCGGAATAAAGGTGATGACGGGTTGAGTTAAACGTCGGGGCGGGGTCACGTAAAAAAGGGTGTCAGATTGACACACCCATCCAAACTTATCCGGACTTGATATGATTCCGAAGTGTTAGGGAACCTTGTTTAGCGTCAGCAATGATGGCAGGCAGAAGTCGGTGAATCTTACGGATGACGATATGGGGAACAGCAAGCAGATACCGTCGTTAACTTTTGGGCTTAGTGACTGTGGCCGCGTTCGAGAAGCCAACCAGGATCAGTTTCTGATCGCAGAGCTAGTCAAGTCCATGCTGGTATCAGCAACAACACTTGAGTTGGGCGAACGAGTCTTTGGGCGTGTCCAAGGCGAAATTCTTCTCGTTGCTGATGGCATGGGGGGACATGCTGCCGGGGAACAGGCTAGTCAACTTGCGATCAGTCATCTGGTACACAGGTTACTCAACAGTGTTCACTGGTTTTTTCATGGAGATGATGGAAACGAAGATGATTTCGTTGCGAATCTGCAGGATTTGATGCAGGATGCGAATGCGAAAATCCTTCGTGAATCTGCCAGAAATTCGAAGGTGAGAGGCATGGGAACGACGTTGACGATGGCCCATCGCATCGGAAGGCGAATGTTCGTGGTTCACGCAGGAGATAGCCGGTGCTATTTGTATCGCAACGGTGCCGTCGAGCAGTTAACCACCGATCATACCTTGGCAAGACAGATGGTTGAAAAAGGTGGAATGCGGCCAGAGGATGAGTCGACGAGTCGTTGGAGCAACGTGTTGTGGAATGTGCTCGGCGGCAACTCGAATGACGAAGTGGTCGCCGAAGCGCGGAGAGTGGATCTGGAAGAAGGTGATCTGATTGTCCTGTGCAGCGATGGCCTGCATCGGTATGCTGATGCCGGAACACTGGCAGAGGTGCTGTCTGTGACGGAGGATCCAGAGTCCGCCTGCCGGACTCTCGTTGATTTTGCAAATGCATCGGGAGGGCAGGACAACGTAACCGTGGTTGTCGCTAAGCCAGACTTGGGTGTCACTACGGAACGCAGTTTCCTGCCTGAGGCCGAGCCAAAACTGGCGTCCAACAGGTGATCAGTGGTGTAGCTCAGACAAATTTGCCACAACGCTAAACTGTCAACATTTCTCGAAAAGCACCAATGCTGGGTATGCCGCTTCATGGTAAATGTTCGGGGACTGTCCCGAATGGGCTCGGAAGAATTAATTCAGCATCAGGATTAACTCAGCATCATTGGGTCGGTCCGTGAGGGTAACAGCGTCGGCCGAGCAGCCTGTAGGGCCACCGGTCAACGAAGTGAGCCGCAGTTCAAGTCATCAACTGCAACTAGCAAAAAGAGGAATGCAACGATTTAGGATGAGTGACCCTGAAGGCCAAACCGAACCTGACCATGGGCGTAAAGAAATTTTGCAAACGGAAAATTCTCTGAGCGATGGGGTTGCAACCGGTGTCGCATCGAGTGATGCAGCACTCGGTGAGGAAACTGGTGGACCGACCGAACCAAAACCATACACACCAGTCAGACAAACTTGTCAACCAGAGACCAGGTCACCTCGTGAGTTGAGGCCACCTGTCGGAAATGCGATGGGAGTTGTGCTCGGGCTGTCCGCTGCTGTGTTGTACACGTTGGCAAATATCGCGTTGCGTCAATGTGTTGCCGTGGATCCGTTTTTGGTGTCAGCAGTCAAGGCTGCTCCCACTGTCATTGTGTT
>PAUV01000047.1 GCA_002712845.1 Rhodopirellula sp.
CGTTGATCACCAATTCATCAAGGTTTGGGAATTCATTGAGGATCCACGCTAGAGATTCCTGCTCCACTTCACAGTCTCGAATGATTAATGATTCCAGTTGTTTCATTCCCGCTAACTGCTGGACTTGCTTGAACGTGATACCGGTTTCGATCAGGTTCAAGTGTCTGATACCTGAGTTGTTATTGAGAGGAGACAGATCTGTCTCGGCCAATGGCAGTCCCATCAGGTTAAGTGTGCTGGGACCCGTTCGTTCACCCAGTTGAGCGATCCACGCATCGGAGTTTTTCAAAGGTGTATCTTCGGTGTGAATACCATTCGTCACGGAAACCTGATAGCTGCCTAGATCCAGTGAACGAAGTGTCGTCATTGCCTCGAGGGATAGTTGTTCAAGATCACGCGCGTAGCAACCAAAGTTTTTGAGGCTTGGTGTGTTGGTTGCTTTGAACCGTGCTAACCACATGTTGCCGGGGATTTTCGCATCAGAAGCGAGGATGGTCTGTAGATAGCCCAGTCCTTCGTCAAAAGAGGAAAGGAGCGGAAGGTTTTCGAGTTCCAAGTCGTGCTGCTGGTTTCGGTCGAGGCTGACCATGGATAGCGCGGGTAGATCAGCCAATCGCACTTTCAGGACACTGGGGTTGGAAATGCGAGTTTGTCGGTAGACTCTCAGGTTGCGGAGTTCTGGCCACGCTTCAATTTCCAAGGCATCAGAAAAGCCTTGTTTTGGACGTGACAGCGACAGTGTTTCGGCGGTCTTCGACCAACTGGGTTTGCCGAGTTGTGAGAGTTGCAGTTTGGTGTTGGTGAGGTTGATATTTTTTAGAGGAAGATGGTCAAGCTTGCCGAGTTGAGTGCTGTCAAAATTTGTGCTTGATAAATCCAGTTGAGTCAGATTGTTCAGTTCTGCAATCGCGTCAATCAGAGAAGCATCCAAATCCTGACGCGAGATTTGGAGTCCGCGAAAATGAGGGTTGTCGCTAAGGGGTGACAGTTGATCCGCAGTGACTTCACAAGTCATGCAGGTGATCGCGACCACGCCCGGCGTCTGGCATGCCAAGGCTGTCGTTTTCGCATCAGCAGAGATCAGGTCAATGGAGCGGATTCGTCGAAGGACTTGTTGCAACCCTGTGGGGACGCGAGTGACAAGGACTTCGGGTATCCAGATCGCGAGAAAACAGTTTCCAGATCGGCCCAGTAGATTTGCCGTTTTTTGGTGCTTCCATGCACCGTAGTACTCAGTGCCCAAAATCAGAGTCGGAACCAGTATGATCGCCATAGCGGTGCCAACATCAAGCAGTTGAGCTCTACGTTGGTTCTGCGTTTTTGCTACGTAAATCCCGCGGTACCAGACGTATCCATAAATCGCCACAATGACCACTAAGAAGAACAGCGTGTTAATTGCTAGCCGTAGTGGCGACCAGTAACGCGGTTCCCGAGGTTGGTCGCCGGTGTACTGAATGCTGTATTGAAGTGGCCACCCCGCCATGGTGGGCATTTGATCGTCCGAAACCGTTCGGCTCATCTCTTCGGTTTGGGCGACCCCTCGCCATGTACCACTGACCTCGACGTACTTGAATGGCAGGTTCGCGATCACGCCAAGGCTGATGATCACGGTCGTGAGCAACACGGCTACGAAGTGAATGCGGCTCTTACCTGTGGTTTCCTGCTCTGGCTTCTCCTGCGTTGTGGTTTCCTTTTCTGCGGGGGCACTCGCTTCATTCATGCTCAGGAGACTCGGAAGTGGGGACACCAAAGAATGGTCAATTGATAAGTGGAATGGAGTCCAACTGCCTCCGCCCCCACCAGTGTACTGTTGCAGAAAGGGTCGAGAGTAGGAGTTCACCTATGCCGGATTTTAAAGAACTATTTGGGCTGTGGGGATCGTTCAGTCACCACGTTGTGACGGAGACCGACCCTGAAATGGCGAGAATTGCCAGTTTATCGTGCTATCGGCGAGGAAATCTGGCCAAGCGATGTTCGGAAGACAAGGCTGACATCTGCGGAGAACGCTAGTTGCCGTAGTCGCCAAGACAGACCCCGCTAAGCACGTTTGGGGAGTGGATTTAGGAGCCTAAATCAGCCTTCTCGTTACCATCGGAGTCGTATCGATTGAACGCGAAGTAAACAAATGGAACAGGGAGACAAGGCAAAAGCAGCAGAAAGAAACTGCCTAGCAGAAACGAAAATGCGACTGTCATGACAAGAAAGGCTGTCCAAAGCCACCATGTGTCTCGCCAAAGTCCGAGCATTTGCTTCATGAATCGATGTTACTTGATACGTGTTCGATCAGCAGCCAACTGTGCCTGCGATATTTGTAACGGCAGGCGTTCCGAGCCATGTGTAGTCAGTCATCCTCGACTGTGGATACCTATCCTGTCTGCCCATGTTTACTTGGAGAGGCCCTGAGCATGCAACCCCTGCAAAACGGCAGTAATTTCTTCTTCAGTCGCTAAGTCATGGTCTTTGCAAGCCAGTGACGCCGCTTCATAAATCGAGCAACACGTGCCATTTGAGTAACATGTGCCATTTGGGCATTGATCAGTTGTCGGCAGGTTGCGGTGAGGGTTCCCAGTCCAACGGAGATTCGGTTCCGTCTTCTCGCTTTTGCCAAGGTCGCCACAGGATGATGGGGGTTTCGGCTTTTAAGTCGCTTTTCCTNGGTGGGATTTGCTGAGGCTCAAGNTCGATCTGNCTGATATCGTACTTTTGCTGCAACTCTTCCAGATCCTTTGTCAATTCACGGTGCAATTCTTGTTTGTCTTTGTCCAGCAGTTGCAGGCTTCGTTCGGCCCTCGTTACATCACTGCTTTGTTGTGACGCGTAACCAACACCCCTTGCGGCAGTAGAGACACTGGTGCGACGTCCTCCCATGAATCCTCCCAGTAGTGCACCGAGGACAGAAGATCCCGCAGATATCATTGATGAGCGGCTTTGGCTTTTTTCACGTTCCAGTCGATCCTGCCCCGTTCGAATCTTCTTTTCGAGGGACTCCAATTTGCCTTCGTATTTATCTCGCAGCTTTGCTGTTTTTTCATCTCGTTCCTCACGGAATTTCTGCGTGAAATATGCAATCGCGTCCGCTTTGTCTCCGAGGGGCGCTGTCCCTTTGACGAGGTTTGATTTGTAGAGCGTNACATCGCAGTGCCGATACAGAAATTCTTTGTATTGTGACCGGTAAGTTCTATACTTGCCTTTGTTCACAAGTTCACCGGGGAGCGCGGCAAACGTGAATCCCTCTTCAGCGGNTTCNAGCAGGTCAATATCCAAGCTCGCAGNCTCNCTGCTTTCCCAGTCGTCTTNGGGGAAATCGGGCATGCAATTAATGACATNTTTTGCGTCCTGCCATTGATCCAACGATGCTGTTTTTCGAATGAAGTGTAAAGCACCCTCGCAATACAGAGTTGGTCGATAAATCAGTTTTGCGTTGGGACTGCTACGCAGGTTGGTCCCTGAGAAGCGTTCGGTGATGCCTGCGGGAACGGCAGGACGACTTTCGGCTGGCGATGAGGTATTGGAATTGGTGGACTTCGGTTGATGATCATGATTGGTCGCTTTCGAGTCGTNGGANTCTGCTGCGACTGTGTTGCCNTGTGCTTTCAGGGACTCTAGCCGTTCTTTTTCATTCGCCATGAGGCGACTGATCTGTCCTCGTGCCAATGGCCCGGCGAGATAGGACATCGCCCAACGCGTCTGGAATACACGAGGTTGATGTTCGTGGACATTGTTCATCAGGAATACGCGACTGCCCAGGCCNGCGAGTATCTGTTCCATTTCCTGGCGATCAAAAGTCTGGCCGGCCTGCCCTGCTGCTCCTTCCAGTCCTTCAAGAACTCGCGCTTTGTCCCGTTCCGTTTGCAAGCGACCCANAAACCAGGTGCCGATGTTAGACAAGCCNTTGTAATCAAGATCGACTGGGTTTTGAGTCGCAAGTGTGATTCCCAACCCAAAAGCTCGTGCTTGCTTGAGCAGTGTCAGCATGGGTGGTTTGGAGGGAGGATTTTTGACTGGTGGAAAGTAGCCTGCAACTTCATCCATATAAAACAGAGCTCTCAGAGAGCTTGTGCCGGTTTGTGCTCGAACCCACGCAAGAAGTTCGTTGAGCAGTATGGTGACAAAGAACATTCGTTCATTGTCGTTGAGGTGCGCGATCGACAGAATCGAGATGCGAGGTTTTCCGGTTGCTGATTGCAGCATGCTTTTGATTGATAATGAATCGCCCTCCATCCATGAGGCGAATGCTGGTGATGCCAGCAGGTTGTTGAGTCGCATCGCGAGTTTGTTTCGTGCATCGGCTGACATAAAGGAATCAAGATCAACCACTCCGATTCGATCGATCGGTGGCTTTTGAATCAAACGGATCAGCTGTCCGATGCNAACGTTTTTTCCTTCCTTCCATTGTTTTTGTAGGATGGAAGACAGCAGGATATGCTCAGGTGATGTCATGGGATCAGCATCAATCCCCATCAGTGTCAGTAATCCAGAGACGGCNCCGGTGATCTTGTCACCTAACAGNTCGGCGTCGTNTCTTGCTTCGGCNGGTGGNGNATCGAAGNTTTTCAATACAGTCATTGGCAGTCCGATATTACTGCCTGGGGTATAGATNGAAATGTCGACGGCATCTTGGAGGCGTTGAATACGATCTGCATCCTGCCCCCACGACTGAAGTCCTTCACGCCATTGATCGGCTGTGTCGGATGCTAGTTGCTCGACACTGACTCCCTTTCGTTTCGCTTCGCCTTCGTCCAGCCAGGGCTGGAAATCNTCTGGGTTGAGNTTCGGAAATGTCAGCAGCAGGTTCGCCAAGTCTCCCTTGGGATCAACGCAGATGATGGGAANTCCATCGAGAGCTGCTTCTTCNAGNAGGGAAATNCAGAGTCCCGTCTTTCCGCTACCGGTCATACCAACACACATTGCATGGGTGCAAAGGTCTTTGGCATCGTACATCAGTAGATCGTCNGTCATTTCCCGCTTTGCGAGATCGTACTCACGACCCAAATAAAAGGCAGCCAGTTTTTCAAAAACGTCNGGAGATGGGGTAGTCATAAANAATCGATGCAGGCACTGGGGCGGACGTNTCGTNTCTCAGCGATCATTNTTTTANCGCTGATCGCATTGCAAANGCCGATCATACAACAGAANTCGACCTTCTATGTTTTAACGCATCGCTGGGCGGTCGCAGATGCGGGGCAACAGCGCTATGATAGGAACTGTCNGCAANATTCTCGAGGGAAAGTTATGCTCGATCTTTACGACAAGATTCAGGAAGCCTGTACTAAAATTCGTCGCGAGTTCAGTGATAAGCCGAGGGTGGGTATCATTCTGGGGACCGGACTGGGCGACATTGTCGAGGAACTTGAGGTTGAAGCGACACTTGACTACAAAGATATTCCGCACTTTTTGACCTCGACGGCGACAAGCCATCGAGGGCGACTGGTATGCGGGCGTTTAGCCGGCGTACCCGTCGTGGCCATGGAGGGCCGCTTTCATCTTTATGAAGGGTATTCTTTAAAAGATATCACTTTGCCAGTCAGGGTATTCAAAGAACTCGGCGCCGAGTTGATGATCGTCAGCAATGCTTGCGGTGGCTTAAACCCCTACTTCGATGCAGGTGATTTGATGGTAATCGAAGATCAAATCAATCTGTTGGGTGATAACCCACTGATCGGGATCAACGATGACCGATTGGGACCACGATTTCCTGACATGTGCGAGCCCTACGATCAGCAGTGGATTGATCGTACGATGAAGATTGCCAGAGAACGTGACATCAATATCCACAAGGGAGTTTTCGTCGCTGTCGCAGGACCCAACCTGGAGACTCGAGCTGAGTACCGATACTTGAGAATGATCGGGGCAGATGTGGTCGGTATGAGCACGGTTCCCGAGGCAATTGTTGCCGTTCACTGCGGTTTAAAAACCGTTGGACTCAGTGTTGTTACTGATATGTGCCTGCCGGATGCATTAAAACCGTCTAACGTTGAAGAGATCATTGCGGTTGCGAATGAGGCGACTCCAAAGTTGATTGCAGTCGTGGATGGGATTGTGAAAGAGTTCAATCACAACAGGATGGCTTGATTGCCGATGGGCACAAAGTCACCAACTGTAGATTCAGCGAATCAGGAAGGTCAACTGCTTCAACAAGCAGTCGATTTCGTGATCCGCAAGTGTGGCGATGCAGGAGGTGGACAGCGTCCTGCGACAGGAATCATTCTTGGTAGTGGGTTGGGAGGCATGGCAGACCAAATCCATGATCCCGTCGTGTTGAGTTACGGGGACATACCAGGCTTTGGCGTCTCGTCTGCGGGGGGGCATCGAGGTGAGTTGATTCTTGGGGCCATCGAGGCTTCGCCGGTCATTGCGATGGCGGGCCGCTTTCATCGGTATGAAGGCTGGTCGAATGAACAAGTTGCGTTCCCAGTCAAGTTAATGGCTCGACTTGGTGCCGATCGGTTGATCGTTAGCAATGCAGCGGGGGGCGTGAATCCAAAATTCCGTGTGGGTGATATTATTGTGATTCGTGATCACTTGAATTTCATGGGATGTTGCGATTTCAGAGGATCAGGAGGATTGCAAACCTCTGATTCGAAAGCAGATCAGAAATCCAGCCAGCTCCGCATAGCCCCAGAGCGTCAAACGAAATTTGATGCGGAGTGCCCAGGTTTGATGCGGGGAGGCGAGATTTATGACTCGGAATTGTCACGAATCGCCTTTCAAGTCGGTAGGAGAGATAGATTTAACGTCTATCCAGGGACATATCTGGCAACGTTGGGTCCTAACTACGAGACTCGCAGCGAGTATAGAATGATGCGGCGGATCGGCGCTGATGTGGCAGGTATGAGCACCGTTCCGGAGGTGTTGGCAGGTTCTGCTGCAGGAATGCGGATCTTGGGACTTTCGATGGTGAGCAACGTGGCGAATCCCGATCAACCAAACAAGGCGGATCATTCGGAAGTGCTGGAGGCGGGAATTTCTGCAGCAGTTAAACTGGAGGGCATTGTTCGCGAAGTGTTGTCCAGTTAGAGGACGAAGCGAAAACGGTTCCCTCCACCGTTGAATGTCCTCTACCCCGTTTTGCGAATATCTTACTCCCGCATTTTACCGCTTCGCTTGCTCCGCACACACCTTTTCAAGACTCCGGTTTTAACCCCGGTCCCCAGCCATTGGCTAAAAAGTAAACGAACCCTGAGCCAATCATGAATCAATCGCCAAATATTAAGTCGACAGTCGGGGGACGTGACTCTCTGTCTCGCACCCTCCTCAATGGGCTGTCACTGGATCTGGACGCTCAGCAACTTCACAAGGCGATCCATGAAATTCCAATTGGTGACAATGATGAGCAATTGACTCAGATTGATGTTCATGGTTCGGCTGGGCAGGATGCCGTGCTGATGCGTTTGGATCACCCGATACGGATCAAAATGGAAGGGCCTCTTGGTGATTACGCATTTGCCTACAACAAGCAGGCTGACATTCGAATGACAGGTGCGGTCGGCAATGGTGTAGCCGAGGGGATGATCAGCGGTGCGGTTCGCGTGCGCGGTGACGCTGGTGTTGGTGCTGGAGCGGCCATGAGAGGCGGGACACTTGCGATTTATGGAAACGCTGGTAATCGTTGTGGAGCCGCGATGCGAGGTGGAGGTGTTTTTGTTCGGGGTGACGTTGGTGACGAGGCAGGTGTTGGCGCGTTGGGAGGGATGATCGTGATCGGCGGAGATGCTGGTCATAACCTTGGTGATGCGATGAGTAACGCGACGGTGTTCATTCGAGGCGCTGCCGCAAGTTTTGCTGCAGGAGTGACGGATGCTCCCCTTCGAAAACGTGAGCAATTGCGTTTGGGGCTGCTACTAATCAATGCGTCGATTCGTGGTGACGCAAAGGAGTTTCGTCGCATCGTGCCAGTTGCAATGCTGGAAGCTGAAGCAAATGAGCGTGGGGAACTGAATCCGAATTGGCGATAGCGGAACGAATCTTAAAACGACTTTGGGAATGCACGCCGGCATTGGAATTGAATCGATGAATGAACGCCTGGAAAAAATCTGTTTTCTGCCACCACCAATGGATACACCTTGGGTGGGTCCGCCCGCGGAAGATAGATCAATACAAATCGAACGGACCAATGGAGATCCGGTCTCATTGAAATTGCCACTGTTCTGGTATGACCCACCATGGTCAGAGGTCGAAATTGATTCGGCTGACTCGATTGCTGCTGCGGTTGCTCGATTGGGAGTGCTTGTCAGTGCGTTGCGTAGCGACCTCGCCTGTGCAGATGACGATCCTGAATTACATGGGGCCAGTTCTGGGGAAGCGATCGGGATGCAGGTGGAAGCGACAGAGGATTTGCCGCGAATCATTCCCTACCGTCCTGAACGTTACGGCTTGAGCGACCGAGATTTTGATGGCCCCGCTGTCGTCGATGTGCGACTTGCCATGCGGCGGAATCCAACAGGCCGGTTTGCGTACACACCAGAGGAAATTGGGCGGTGGGAGGCAACTCATGCAGAATCGCCACTTGCGGGAGGCGGCTGGGTTCCGGCGGCTTCGTTCCCTCCTGATGTTGAAGGTCTTGAGAAGCTCAAAGGAAAACTCAATCAATTGCGTTTGTTGGCAGGGGATGCCGCTGTCTTCGTTTCGATGGCTCCTTATCGTCTGAACGAAGAACTGCCCGCGGTTCTGAGTAGCCAACCCGACGGTGTTATCTTGAGATTGAATGAGCTTGATCTGAGCGCATTGGAGCTGGCGCATTGCGTCAAGCAAACACGTGCGATGATGGACGATCAGCAGTGTGAACACTTGCCATTATGGGTCGTGCCAGGTGAAGTGTCGGCTGCTGATGCCGCCAAGTTGATCGCACTGGGAGCGAATGCGGTCGCCATCGACTCGTGGTGTGAGGAACTTGTCACCGAAATCAAAGATGCTCAGCAAAACGCTGGTTCAACTTCAGGGTACTCGTCCTTGTCAGCACCCAAAACGCAGGAGTGGGTGGATTGGGTCGAAGACGAGTTGTTTCGCCATATCGAACGCTTTGATGGCTTGATGCATGCCATGGTGTATCAGCCACCTGAAGATCGACTGGCAACGCTCTCAGCAGAGTGGGCGTCCAAGTTGTCGATTCCTACTTTGAGCGTGCCCTTTGATGCAGGTTCTTAAACTTGGATTGCTGTGAATCCGAGGAGGAAATCACTGTGAATCCGAGCGAGGCAAGGTTCCACGTGCTCCATTTCAGCGTTGACTTGTCGAATCGCTGACCATTCGCTCACCGGGCCCGTTTGATTGACACCTCATAACTACCGCGGTTGTCGTTCATCTTTCCGCATTCGTCATTGATGCGAAATAGTAGCCAGCTGTAATCGGGGACACTGACCATTGCCTGATCCTCTACTCCCTGAATCTCGAGTGGTTCGATCCGCTTTGCTTGGGGATCATTGGAATTGGGCAACAGACAGAATTGCAATTGTCCCAGCGGTCGGCCACGGTGGTACTGAAAGGTGATCCCCGGAGGTTGGCTAGTCCACGGCTTGGGTTGATTCGCAAGAGTGATCTCCCCTTCAGCAGAGATGCTGATTTTAGCACCGCGCGGAATGCGAACCCCGCATGACTGCCAGCCTTGATCTGGCCGGACTTGAAGTTTGAGGTCGCTACCGTTCCAGACCGGATCCTTTGCCGACAGTTTTACCTGTTCCCTGTTCCAGTCAAAACCGTAGTTCAGCTCGTGGCAAGCCAAACGCCAGCGGGCGGCCAAAATTGGCCATTGCTTCGCGAGCTTTGATTGCAGCTCGCGATTGAATGCCGGCCCCGTTTCGTTGCCTCGTTGTGCTGCAGTCACAAAAGCCGACCGGTACTCGGGGTAACTACTCAGAATCATGCAAGCAGCCCAGCTCCAACTGTAGGTGGCGACATCGCCGGTCAAATTCGGCTGATAACCCAGCACTGCGTTGATACTGGGGACCTCGCTGCTCTTTGTTGCCTGCCCCATGCGTTTGAATCGACCCCAATACGGAGCATCTTCTCGGCTTAGGGGAATCTGATTGATTTTGATATCGGGCCCAGACCCATGGTGGGTCGCCAGCAGTTCTGCAGAACCTTCTTGGAACCAGGTCGGTCCAGCACCATTGAACAAGTGATACGCCAGTGAATGGACACCTTCATGCAGTAGCAAGTGTCGTGTGTAATATTCGCTCTGTTGTGCCAGGACCCAAACTTGATTACCCATCGCATAGCCGAAGGGAAAATTGGGAACGGTCGCCGGAATCAGGCCACGTTGGTTAAAATCGGCTTTATTGCGGATCACACAGGCTTTCACTTTAAAATCAGCGATTGCGTTTGTGTCCAGATTCCAGAATTGAATCCATTGGGGTACCGCGGCATCAAAAGAAGCCACCAGACTTTCGGCCTCTTCTGCGGAAGCGATATCCGTGGTCAAGTGAATGTAGCGGCCGCCCCGCACCAAAAGCTCATCGGCCCTCAAGGGGGCGGTAAGTAAGGCGAAGAAACATCCCACACCGAAGATTAACTGTGATTGAAACATTCTTCTATTCTACATCTATTTTTCGTTTTGCTGTCAGGGTAAGACTGCTTGGCTGGGTCGGGCTTGCCTCGTGTCTGGGACTGGCCAGCGGGTGTGTGTCACGTGCTGAGAGCGATGTTGTCGTTTATTCTGCACTGGATGAGGAATTTGCGTTTCCCATTCTCAATGCATTTGAACGATCCACGGATCATGAGACAGGTGTCATTCCCAAATTTGACGTTGAATCAACCAAGACAGTGGGGCTGGTTAATCGCATCATTGCCGAGCAGGATAAGCCTGTTTGTGATTTGTTCTGGAACAATGAGATCATGCATACCGTGCGTCTCCAGAAACTGGGGCTTTTGCAAACCTTGAACTGGGACCTACCCTTGGGTTACCCAACTGACATGGTCGCTCGCGATGGAACTTGGTGCGGGTTCGCTGCTCGCGCACGAGTGTTGTTGATCAATACGAAGCTGATCCCGGATCCAGCAGATTACCCCACCTCGGTTGCAGATCTTTCAGATCCCAAGTGGGAAAATAAATGCGCGATGGCTCGCCCGTTGTTTGGGACGACGGCGACGCATTTTGCCGTTCTGCGAGAACTGCAGGGTCGCGAGGCTACGCTAAGCCAAATGCAGGACATTCAAAAAAATGCGGTGATTTTGTCAGGCAACAAACAAGTTGCCCAAGCGGTTGCCTCGGGACGCGTCGCATGGGGATTGACGGATACAGACGACGCGATCATCGAAAAAGATAGTGGTGAGCCAGTTGCAATCGTCTTTCCTGATCAAGCCCCAGATCAAGCAGGAGCCTTGAGAATCCCAAACACAATCGCTGTGCTCAAGAATGCTCCTCATGCAGTGGCTGCTGCGAAACTCGCTGATTATCTCATCAGTCCGCAAACTGAGGATCGGCTGGCGATGGGCAATAGCAGCCAATTGCCGGTGCATCGGGGTAGCAAATTTCCACCGCGTGTGCTGCCCAGCGACCCGGTGCGTTGGATGCGAGTTGACTTTGAGTCAGCTGCCGAGGGTTGGGATGAGTGGTCAAAGGAAGTTCAGGAAATGTTCCGCGACTAATTCAACTCAACCTTTCATGCGTGAATGCGTGCAGCCAGTGCCGGATCGCAAGTTCGCATTGTAGCCCCCGCTTAGGGCTGCGAATTCAAGCTGATTCCAACGAGGTCGAGTGGACCGTTTCACCATTGAGCCGGTAATTTCGGCCGCGTTGGCTTGCCAGCTTTTGCAAATGAGGGCGTCGGATCATTTGGATGCTGGTTTTGGTCCCAGGACATTCGGAAGCCGATTCTGTAGTATCAGGATGGGTCCCGAAGGCCCGAAGACGACGCATCAGAGCACCTGAAAGTGGGCGTGGTGTGCTCTCTGCGCGGGCGGCGACAACCGACTTGTCTTCGCTCATTCGCAGTAAACGTCTCATATCTTCTATCCGTACGGTNGCGTCCGTTTCCTGAATGAAAACGAGTTCGCCGGTTGATCGTTCAAGTCCGGTTTGACCGGCGGCTTCAAGCCCCCGNGGACGACNGTGGCGAACAATCCGTACTTGNGGATAACGGGCCTTCAACTCACTCAGGACTTCGGGCGTGGAGTCCTTGCTTCCATCGTCAACCACGATCACTTCCGTGGCTCCCCGTGTCAGATCTGACATTGCTTCCAGAATTTGAACCACGCGGGATTCAATGTGATGTTCACCATCTCGGACGGGCAGGACAACAGATATTCGAGGGGATGGCGAGGACATCTGTGGATTCCGATGGAGGCTGCGTCTTCAGGAGCGACGCCGAGCATCTTTGGGCTGACGATACCCTTATGCTTCGACCATCGATCGCTGATTGCTTG
The DNA here is from genome assembly GCA_002712845.1 of Rhodopirellula sp. The sequence continues at coordinate 12,361 of PAUV01000047.1, forward strand.
ACTCACCAAATGAAAGGTCGCGATTTGCCCGTCGTTCCGCCGCTAACGAATGCACCTATAATCGCGGGCGAGATATGCTGAGTAACGCGGGTTTTGAACCAGCCCTCCTATTTCAGTCGTGCCCTCAGATGGGGGTGAACTGATAATGACGGCTAAGTCCGCTCTTCGAGTTGTCTCCACCCGAAAATTCATTGTTCCAATCATTTCCTCTGCAGTAGGTAAAGCACTGTGACCAACATTCCTGATTTCCAAAAAGGCGTACCATTCGATGGGACTAGCGGTTTGTTGCCTGCGATTGCCCAAGATAGTGTCACCGGACGCATCCTGATGATGGCTTGGATGGATCAGCAGGCGTGGCAGGAGACACTGTCGTCAGGTGCTGCCGTTTATTTCAGTCGAAGCCGCGGGAAACTGTGGCGAAAGGGTGAAACGAGTGGGCACCGACAGCGGGTGACCGAAATTCGAGTCGATTGTGATGCAGATTCCATTCTGCTGCAGGTCGAACAGACCGGTGCTGCCTGCCATGAGGGTTACGCCAGTTGTTTTTTTCGAAGCATTGATGAGGGTGGTGCTGCCAATATTACTGAGGACAGATTAGTCGACCCCGAAAAGGTTTACGGAACTAAAAAATGAAAACTGTTGCGGATGCACAACGCATCATTTCGTTGCTGCCCGGAGCTACCGAATGGGTTTGCCAGTTGGGACTCGCGGACCGCCTGGTCGCCATCTCGCATGAATGCGATTTTCCAGACGCAATCCGCGCACTGCCACGAGTCACTCGGTCGAAAATCGATTCCACGCAGTCCAGTCGTGAGATCGACAACGCTGTCAAAGCATTGAGCGATACAAAGACATCCCTGTATGAACTTGATCAGGGCAGGGTGCGTTCTCTGAAACCTGATTTGATTCTGACCCAGACACTNTGCAATGTTTGTGCCGTCAATGAACGCGACGTGTTGNGGTGTATCGATGATCTCGAGCAACAGTGTGAGATCCTGGACTTGCCCGGGACAAGTTTGACAGAAGTATTGGATGATTCGTCAGCGATCTGGAAAGCGACTGGGCGNTCTGAGTCCGGAATCCGGGCGAGGAAGGCGATTGATGAACGCATCGACCGTGTTCGTCAGACTGTTGAAAAACGATATTCCGGAAATCAGGTGTCGCGACCAAAAGTTACCCTCTTGGAATGGNTGGATCCCCTTTACTGCTCAGGGCACTGGACNCCCCAGTTGATTGATTGGGCTGGTGGANTCGATCCGATCGGTCAGACNAGCCANCCATCACGTGTANTGTCTCTGGAAAAANTTGCGAGTGTGAATCCTGATATCCTGCTTGTCGCGTGTTGTGGGATGAGTGAACAACGCACCAGGGGTGAATGGGATGCGGTTACCTCGGGAAAACATGCAGCTGACAATTTATGGCTCAATTTGGATGCTGTTTGTAACCAGCATGTTTATCACTTTGATGGATCGGCTCTGTTTAACCGACCAGGGCCACGATTGATTGACGCATTAGAAGCGGTGACAAAAATCGTTGAAGATTGGCATGCGGCTCAAGCTTAAAATCAAGGCGAACGCGTGCGCGAACTTGTGTTCGGCAGAATCAAGTAGAATCAACCTTTTCTGCGGTACCTCCCCTTGCTCAGAGTGGCCCAGAATACCATCTTTTCAAATTGTCCCCTTAACACCATCACCTGATCGAGCCGGTTTAGCCGTTGCTTGATCGCGAAACTGACTTTCGGAGAATCACATGAGCGCTGAGGCCAAACTGCAAGAATTGGGTATCGAGTTGCCAACCGCACCCAAGCCAATGGGGGTTTATAAACCGATCGTTGTATCCGGTGGCATGGCTTACCTTTCTGGTCACGGACCACTGCTGCCCACCGGCAAATTGATCACCGGCCGCCTTGGGCTGGATATGGACGTGGAAGCTGGCTACGAAGCTGCACGCGTGACCGGACTGGGAATGCTGTCGACGCTCCAGGGACACTTGGGAAGTCTCGACAAAGTGAAACGTCTCGTGAAATTGTTGGGTCTGGTTCGCAGTACAGACTCCTTTGATCAACAACCTGCCGTGATCAACGGTTGCAGTGAGCTGTTTCGCGATGTCTTCGGTGAAGATGCAGGGGTCGCCGCTCGTAGCGCTCTCGGAACCAACGCATTACCAGGGACGATTGCTGTCGAAATCGAAGCAATCTTTGAAGTCGATGCCTGAGGCTGACCGGCGCTGAATCTTTGAAACGAAAGTTTGAACTTCAGTTCGCCTTGCGCCACAGTCGAACATCGTTGGGCCCGCAGAACAGCATCAACAGTGCACCGAATGCTGCGTAGCGATCAAAGACGAACTCGTGAAAGTCGTCCTCGCCGGGCCATGGGTATGAGTAGACCAACGCAAAATCATCCAGATCCAATCCGATTGTTTGGTAGCCATCCGCCACGTCATGGCTCAGGCTGGGAAGCATCGGATCGTCAGAAAGTTGGGCTGCACCGGGTGGCAAAAAGTTGCCCTCGACTAATTCCACGCTAACATTCCATGTCTGGATCGTTTTGCGACCCATTGCTAGCAAATCAGGTTCAGCTTCGATTCCGAAGGAATTGAGGCCGAGGTCAGCGGCGATGGCACTGACGATGGAGAAGCCGCTTCCCCATTCGAGAAAACGTTGCCCCAAACGGGGTTGGAACTGCAAGGTCCAGTTCAGGCATTGGTAGACTAAGTGATAGTCAGCGGCAACGAATTGTTCGATTTGCGGCCGATCCCAGCGGTCCTGAAATGCTTCAATTTCGCCGCGAGCGGACGTGATTCGGGCAGCCAGTTCGTCGGGAATCGGCGTCGAGTCGACTGATGATGGAATTTGGATTCGAGTAAGCACGGCATGCGTTGGGGTGTCGGTTGACCAGACTTGTCAAAGGTATGTGAATCATCCTGAGTGATGGACAGTAAAACGATTTCACCACCGAGTGTCGAGGACGTCACAGTCGAAGATTGTGAAGCGGTGCTGATTTGTTTGAGCACGCGACGTTTCGTGGTCGCTCGTCCCGGTGAGCCTCGTGATTTGTGGCCAGTCGATGGAGGCTGGGACAAACTGAGGGATCTGAAACCGGGTGATGAAGTGGTTTATAAGGGAAACGTGACGACAGTGCGTGCTGTAGATGTCTATCGTTAAGCCTGCCTTGTCTTTGATGTCCAAGGTAATCCGCATTCTTTCCTGAGATTTGGTCTCGTTGCGTTTTAGCCCTCAGTGATGTCCAACGCAGGATTGATTGCCAAGTCCCATTGCAGTCGAGTGAGGTCGTCGTGGTTGGCCCAGCGACTATTCGGGCCCCACAACGCGTCGAGGCACACCGGGCATTTTGCGTGTTCTACGTCAGGGTAGTGATGAGCGGTGGTGAGATCAGGTTCTAGCCAGATGGCATCGCACTCATCGCATACCACGAGGCCATGAGGTGATGCAGAGCTGGCGTTGGCATCCTGTTCGGGGACATTGTCGCGTTGAATGCCGCAGATTCGAATGCCGCAAAGACCACCGCCACAAAGTGGGCAGAAGTCGATTGAATGTTGGGGGCTCATGTTGGGCAATGGATGCTTGTGTGGTGGTTGCCTCAGAATGAACAAGTGTCAGGCACGTTCAGCAGCTGGGATTTCATTCATTTGGGGCGTGATGGCGTTGTGTTTTTTGTGATTTACATGGGATAGGCGGTGATAACACGTTTGCCTTCGAGTACCAGTCGTACCCGTCTGGCCATTGGATTGCGACGACGACCGCCATCCTGTCCACCGACGAATCCGATGCGCTTTCCCAGGTCAACGGTGTAGATTGTACGATTACGGTCGATGGTCTTGGTGGTTCGTTGCTCTTTCTGAGCACGCCGGAAAGCATCATCGATGGTCTTCAACGCGCCCTGCATCCCTCCATCAAATACACCATGTTTGCCGGGTCGTTTGGGCTGATTTTGGACGTGTCGGCGTAAGTGATCCAGACGATGGCCTTCGGCACTACCGGGGCCGTAAATCAAACCAGCG
>PAUV01000048.1 GCA_002712845.1 Rhodopirellula sp.
GCCGTCGTCTCCAACTTCACGTGCAACAAGGTGGACAAGTTCCTTGGCAGCCACCCACGAAAGATGACGAAATCACTCGATAATATGTCCGTTGAACGAACGCCACACTTAGGCGTGATTCACCTCTCAATTGATGCGGAACCCATTGTAAGACGGTGAAATTCACGCGGCTTAGCGATTGTGATCGCATGGGCCATCCCGTTCACCCACAGTCGTTCCGCCACCGCTGCAAGATGCGAAGATTTGGCCAAAGCGAAAGCGAAATCCGCTTCTCACATTCAACGCCGAAAACGAATCGCAAATTATTAGCGATTGAGGCACTCAGCCCTGTGGTAACACTCGTCCCCTTAGTTGCATAATAATGCTGCCGATCAACAACTTTGACCCACAACACTGGCTCAATCAGGCCTAGTGAAATCAGCAACCGTGACACGAAAGATTACCCATTATGTTGGTGTTCAGACGCTCTTTTGCGTTATTTTTGGTACTTGGCGTACTTGGTTCAACTGCGTTGGCCTGGGTTCCGCAAGAGAATCAAGACACAACGGAGAGCCAAACGACGGCCGAAACTGAAACCTCAGATCAGAGCACCTCGACTGGCACCGCTCCAACTGCCTCCGCCCCTGTGGCGACAGGCGTGACTGCGGATGCGAGCCTGCCATGGGTCGCATACCTAATTCCATTCTTGGGAATCGCTGGATTGGTTTTCACTTTCTGGAAGTCTTCCTGGGTGGCGAAACAGGAAGAGGGCACGGATCGGATGATGACGATCGCGAACAACATTACCGAGGGCGCGATGTCGTTCCTAAGAGCCGAGTACTCAATTCTTGCTATCTTTGTCGTTATCGTTGCCGGCCTACTTGGTTACGCCGGTAGCACGCAGGAAGCGAGCTCTCCGTTGATCGCAGTTTCATTCATCCTGGGTGCGATTTGTTCAGCCTTGGCAGGCTTCATCGGTATGCGAGTAGCAACCAAAGCGAACGTCCGAACAACAAACGCAGCCCGAACAGGTCTCGGCCACGCCTTGGAAGTGGCTTTCGCCGGTGGATCTGTCATGGGAATGGGTGTTGTTGGCTTGGGGGTTCTTGGATTGAGCTCGCTGCTCATCATATACAGCCTAATGTTTGGAGTCGAAGACATCACGAAAGTGATCACAGTGCTGACAGGGTTTTCATTCGGAGCATCATCAATCGCTTTGTTTGCTCGTGTCGGTGGTGGCATCTACACCAAAGCAGCTGATGTCGGTGCAGACTTGGTGGGAAAAGTAGAAGCCGGTATCCCTGAAGATCATCCGCTAAATCCTGCCACCATCGCCGATAATGTTGGTGATAACGTGGGAGACGTTGCTGGCATGGGAGCTGACTTGTTTGAATCGTACGTTGGATCAATCATTGGAACGATGGTCTTGGGTGCCGCTTTCGTCACACTTGGTGAATTTGCAAATGACGGCATGGGTGGATTGTCCGCCGTGATGCTACCGTTAATTCTGGCAAGTGTCGGAATCATGACTTCGATCGCGGGTACCTTCCTCGTCAAAGTGAAAGACGGCGGAGATCCTCATCACGCTCTGAACCTCGGAGAATTTTCATCAGCTGGTATCCTGTTGATACTCACATTCTTCATCATCCAATTCATGCTGCCACCGACGTGGACTCACGAGGGTATTGTCTACAGCAGCAATGGCGTTTTCTATGCGATTCTGCTCGGCCTCGGTGCAGGCCTCGCAATTGGCAAGATCACTGAATACTACACCGGCACTGGAAAGGGGCCAGTGAAGTCGATCGTCCGTCAATCCGTCACTGGATCGGCGACCACAATCATTGCTGGCGTGGGTGTGGGAATGATCTCGACTGCGATCCCAATTCTGATCATTGCGGTTGCGATCATCGGAGCCTTCAGTTGCGCAGGACTGTATGGGATCGCGATTGCCGCTGTCGGAATGTTATCGAACACAGGCATTCAGCTCGCGGTCGATGCATACGGCCCCATTTCTGACAATGCTGGTGGAATTGCTGAAATGGCTGACTTGCCACCAGAGGTCCGAGATCGTACTGACAAGCTTGACGCAGTGGGTAACACCACAGCAGCTATTGGGAAAGGTTTTGCCATCGGCTCAGCTGCACTTACAGCACTTGCGCTGTTTGCTGCATTCAAGGTAACGTACAACGAAAGTCACCTCGATAGTAAACTCGAAGGTATCGATATCCTCAATCCATTCGTGATGGCGTCCTTATTCATCGGAGCGATGCTGCCGTTCCTGTTCTCCGCACTTTCAATGAATGCCGTCGGTCGTGCAGCGATGGCAATGATCGAAGAAGTCCGACGCCAGTTCAGAGACATTCCTGAGCTAAAGAATGCTTTGCAGGTGATGCAGAAAAACGAGGGCGAAGAATTTTCAGATTGGCCAGCAGACGACCAACAGACATTCCAAAAAGCTGACGGGAAAGCGGAATATGGCAAGTGCGTTGCCATTTCAACTCGGGCATCGATCCGCGAGATGATCCTACCTGGTCTGGTCGCTGTGCTGGTTCCGGTTGCGTTCGGATTTGTTCCCAAATTGCTTCCTGAGTCTTGGGGCCTCGGTGGAAATACCAATGCNCTGATGCTNGGNGGACTNCTNGCTGGAGTNACNGTCAGNGGTGTGCTGATGGCACTNTTCCAATCNAANGCNGGCGGTGCGTGGGATAATGCCAAGAAGATGATTGAGGAAGGATTTGAAGTTGATGGCGTGATCCTATCCAAAGGTAGCGAAGCTCACAAAGCTGCNGTTGTGGGCGACACCGTGGGTGACCCGTTCAAGGATACNTCAGGACCTTCACTCAATATCCTCCTGAAACTGATGAGCGTGGTAGCACTCGTAATTGCCTCGCTTATTTAGTCGTTTGGATTACAGTGCCAGAGCAGGTTTGCCGAGAAGCACTCTGTCCGCCTGCTATTCACTACTGACGCTAATTGCCAATCAGAACTTATGCCACAACCAATCACCGGGATTCTTACGCCCAACATCACGCCAGTTGATGATTCAGGCCGTGTCGATGAAGAACGTCTTCGCGGCTACGTCGACTGGCTGATTGAACGTGGTGTCGACGGCCTCTATCCCAACGGCAGCACAGGCGAATTTGTACGCTTCACTGCCGAAGAACGTAGAAGAATCGTTCAGATTGTCGTTGAGCAAGCTGGCGGCCGAGTCCCCGTGCTCGCTGGTGCTGCAGAAGCAAACGTAAAAGCCACCATCGATGCTTGTGATGCCTACGGTGCGATGGGCGNTCGAGCTGTCGCCATCGTTGCTCCNTTTTACTACCGACTCAGNAGCGAAGGTGTTTACGCGTACTTCCGCGAGATCGCAGATAACGTTTCCATTGATGTCACCCTCTANAACATCCCNNTATTCGCCTCACCCATCGAAGTCGANACTGTCATTCGNNTGGCTTCAGAGTGTCCTCGCGTNATCGGGATCAAAGACTCTTCCGGTGACCTGCCAAANATGCTGCGNATGATCGCTGCGATCAGGCCTCTTCGCGAGGACTTTACTTTCNTGACAGGCTGGGACGCGGCCCTNGCNCCAATGTTGATTGCGGGNGCTGATGGNGGNACCAANGCAACCAGCGGTGTTGTTCCTGANTTGACCCGAGCGATCCATCGCAGTGTGGTTTCTGGCAACATCAAAGAGGCGATGCGTTTGCANTATCAGCTTTTGCCGTTATTCGATGCAATGATTTCGCTTGGGGAGTTTCCCGAGGGTTTTCGCGCCGGAGCTAGATCAAGAGGCTGGAACNTGGGNTCTGGCCGAGTNCCACTTTCCGAACAGCAGAAAGATGCCGTCGCTCGTACCCAACGCGAAATAGACAANTTGGTGGCAGANGTTGCNGAGCTTGANGAAACTCTNGTCATGCCTCCNGAAGCCATCGAGAAGATNGTGCAGCGAGTGATGCGACAACTCGGATCTTGACCCCAANTGCACGACGCTGAATCCATTTCATTGCAAGCCGTTGCTTGCAATGTTTCCAACGGTCCCACGATNCATTCAGCGTGCGTCCAGTGCTTCTGACCACAAGGCGAGCGGTGATGTGCTGCCAAGATTTCCAGCATCAAATACCGAATCATGAACGTGGCTCCCGATCCGCCACTTGAACGACGCCGTCACTTCAAAATCCTGCTCACCTCCAAGTGTCAAACTATGCAGCTTGACTGGCAACTGTACGCCCGTCACAGAAGCCCACACTGATGTGGTGCGGGCATGCGGTTTGACAATCTTTTGGAGTAACGACAATTCTTTCTGGCCTCGGCGATCTCCCAATTCCAAGACCTGAGTCAAGTCGCTACCCAGCGACAAAAAATCGTCAACCTGCACAGGCACGGTATCGCGAAAAGAGGCAACCCGCACAAAGATCAACTNGGGAACCGGTTGNTACTCNAAAGCNACNACCGTGAGATCTTTCTGTTGATAAATGCCGATCAGATTTTTTTCGTGCAATTGGCACTTGTTACGCTCAAAAGCATTTCCCGTCGCGATACTGACGACCCCACCCGTTGTGGCACAAATGGGATCGAAAACGCCACCTAATCGAAATCGAGCGTTCAGCGATTTACTTTTGGAAGGTGTATGGACCTGCTTGCCCGTTGCCCCGTGAAACCAATCCTTGATCCTGAGTTGGTCATAAGACGAGGCCTGCGAATCAATTAAATAGACTTNTCCNGTTTTTTGTNTTGGTGCTCCCAGCAAACTCTGATCTGCAAACACCATTCGCTCACGATCTTCTTGATGGTCGATAGCCCATGTGTATGCAAATCGTCGGGCTACTACTCGNTCTGAACCGTCCACTTTTGCCCCGATGTACTTTTCTCCGGACACATCGACAGCCAATCGGTCTACCACCATCGTTCGCGATTGGAGTTCCAAAATCCAATTCCCCAACCGTTTGCGATCTTGGGGTGTAGGCACCCTGAATCTTTTCCAATCCACCTCGGATCGACCAGACTGCACCGCTTCACTGGCCATCAAGTTTTTTTCAACTGGAGTTGAATCCAGCAAAATAAACTTTGAGATAATCAGAAAGCAGCAAGTCAAAAGCATCCACTGATTTAGATTCATCATCAACTCCATGGNTAAAATACTGGGCGATCAAATCATTCAGCAGCAATCACACAGGAATTCAAATCAGCGGTAGTCGCTTGGCACATCATTAAGACCGTACCACTGCGTTTCTCGATCATNATTCAACTCGTGGTCAAACGGTAGATCACCGTCATCGCCATCGGTCGCATTTTCGTCGCACTGCCTACCCATCTCTGGTATCCACCTGCCTATGTAATATCCACTCAAAGGAACACAAATAGCGCGGTCAAAATCGATAGCACAGGCTTGTGCGCACCTCCAACTCAACAGACACCGGTGAAACCCCCAGCCGGTTACACGCCATCCTTCGTTCCTGTTTTCTGCCTGACGGTACACACCAATGACAGCATCGAGAGATGCAAACCTNCGGTCATACCCATCGCGATTATTACATTCGTATCCAATCAGGTACCGCGTTGAGTGTGCCCCCACCACTTCTCGTCGTTGGCAATCACTGCATCGCATGAGATCCGTGATATTGGCAGAATCCACCCCTTCGGCTTCTGCCCATGCTGAAATCATTTCCCGACAAGTAGTATCGCTGAAGGCATAAGTACACTCCCACTCGTGAGGACTGTTTCGCGTTGCTTCTGGTGGCCCAGCGATTGCCAAACGTCCATGAACCANCAAAAAAACCAGTCCGAAATATACGTACGTNTTCATCTAATTTCCTCCCTCACGAACAAGATTCAAAATCCCAACAAGTTCCTTGTTGGGTCCATACACAAGCAAACGATCTGGAAACAANCCATCATCNCGGTCTGNAATCTGCTTCCCCTCTGCAATCNNCACCTCAATCACCGACATAATGCTTGAAACCGCGCGGACGCGAACAGCAACCTCATACGATGACTGACCCGGNTTTGATTTGGACTCAACTACGTACCTGAGCTGGTTCAGAGGAACCCTTAATTTGCTGGGGACCAGGATCATCCGAGCAGCACCCACCCACGCTGTACNTTGGGGATCAAGATGCAAAGTGGATGGAAGAAATCGCAGTGGCGTTGTGAAACGCAATTGAATCGGAAGATCAACCACTTGGATCTCACCCTTGGGATTTCGATAGTGAATCCGCACCAAATCATCCACATCACCGAAAGAAAATGTTGGCTTGGCGCTGAACTTGAATACCGCTGCAGTTTGGATAACCGAATCGCTGATCACAAAAGATCCTCTCAAACTTTCAATCCGCTGCACCCGCCCCCCCATTTCTTCGACCCTTCCTGAAACCACGAATGATGCAGCAGGCTCCGTAAGTTGCACTGTGGTTTGNGAGAGGACCAACGGGCCCGTCATTCGCACATCAATATCCAACACAAATGGATGGATGGATTCTTGGAAGAAAACACGGACCGATCGTCGAATCGTTGCAATCTTGTTAGATGAGTCGAGCTTCAGCGATAGAGTTAAATGCTCACCAGGCTTCACATGACGTTGTTCCGGCACGACTGCCAAACAACCACAATCAGGATCAATGGCTCGCAAATTCAACGGTAAACCCAATGAATTTTTCAAATCAATTTTTACGCTAACATCTCGGCCGATGCGGTGAGTCCCAACNTGATTTCCTGCACGAGACGGTAGTGCTGCGATGANCACAACACCACTCAACACATCNGGATCGTGTTCGCCTAATCGATTTGGATCCTCACCGGACACGAAAACGATCATCACGTCTCCGGTCAAAAAAAGACCAGTACATGCATGCATCAAAATGATTCGCAAGACTCGCATTNTTGCCCCCGTATAACTCAGCGTGATTAAGACACGTCGCCTCGACCAAGCAGCGAACAAAAGAAATTGCCTCTGCCTGCGTTTGTTTTCTTGGACGCCCGTGATCCCTGTGACTCAAACAGCAATNTCACCGAAAAGCTCTGTACTTGGCTCTGTACCGAGNTTCCAAACGAGNTTCCAAACGGGCTATGGCTGGGGGCTATAACTCGCACTCAGGCTGGGGGCTGTAACTCGCACTCAGTTGCCAGCCGCAGAAGGTGAACATAAGAACACCTTCCATGGAGCTCACTCTACAGTCGGTGGATTGCGAGTCAATCACTTTCAGCCCGAAAACGTAAAAAAACCCTTCGCCTTATGAAAGCAAAAGGTGCGTCGATGTTCGCGATGGTCTCGCGATCAACACGTGCGAAAGAACAAATCCGAGCATCGAGATATGAAGCGAGAAACAAGCACCTACGCAGTCTCGGGGATTGGAAAAACCTGATCAGCGAAAGAAGAAATCCGTGTTACACGGAGTAAGCTTTGCAAGCCTCAAGCCCACAGGAATCTTAGTATCGATCTTGCTCGGGTTCAGCCCAAACACGTGGCCCATCTTCATCCCAATCAACATGAATCACGCTGGGATTACAGCAGACAGGACAATCTTCAACGTAGCTTTGTGACCTACCGGCAGCAGGGTCGAGTGGAATGATGATTTCCTCGCCACAACTGTCGCAGATGTATTCGCCATCTTGGTTCATTACGTTTCCGATGCTTGAGTTCAATTAATTATCGCTGGGACCTGGCCACGTCGAACACGACTTTAAATGCAGAAGGGGCGGTTGCGGTTCGAAAGGCCTGCGTCGCCTCTTCTAATGAAAATCGGTGCGTGACCAAGTTTGACAAATCGAATCGACCAGCCTGCAATGATTCGATGGCCAAACCAAAGGGACCACACCTCGAGCCNACAACGCTGATTTCATCGATCACAATCGGCGCTAACGAAANTTCATGNTCTGCTGCAACCGTGGTTTTCATCACGACTGTTCCTCGCGGCCTAGCCAATTGTAATGCTAAGGGTAACCCCGTCACGGATCCTGTGCAGTCCACCACTAAATCGAACTCCTTCTCACAAACGAGGTCTTTTAACAGAGTTGTCTTGATTCCCAATCCACGAAACCTTGCTAGTTTCAGCTCGTATTTTCCAACCACCTGAATATTTTTTGCTTTCTGTGAGATTGCCTGGGCACATAAATTTGCCAAACGCCCATCTCCTAACACGATCGCATTTTGAATTTTCGAGAGTTCGACTTGCTGTTGAATCTGCAAAGCTGCTGCCAAGGGCTCGATAAGAACAGCTTGGTCATCACTGACAGAATCCGGTACCAGATGCAAACTTGCCTGTGGGATAGCGACGTGGTCAGCAAAAGCACCGTCATGTTCATGGATACCTACGACGGTTCGCTGGGCACAGTGGTTACCAAGTCCGGACTGGCAACGTGAACAGTGATGACAATTGCAGTTGATTTCCCCGACGACGCGAGCCCCGGCAAAACGTCCGGATGTAGCCATTCCGACGAATTCATGGCCAAGGACACCAGCAAACCCCATGTAACCTTGGGCAAGTTGCAAGTCAGTTTCGCAAATACCGGCGGCGATCACATCGACAAGGACCTCTCCTGCGAGAGGAACGGGGGATGGATGCTCGGACTGAAATCGAACTCCATTCTGGTCAAGACAGATTGCTCTCAATTTTGGTTCCTCAAGGAGTGAATGAGGTGTAGGACAGGAGCCCACAGTCGTATAATCCGCCGTACTGCAAACGCCTTCGATTGACTTTTGGCTGGATTTTAGCGTCATGGTGGACAAGACGGACCCCACAAATCTACTAGCGACCTTTGGCTTGAGCGAATTTCGCCCTGGTCAGCGTGAGGTAGTCGATGCGGTTGCGGCTGGCGAGGACGTGATGTGCGTCATGCCCACTGGCGGCGGAAAGAGCCTCTGCTACCAGTTGCCAAGTTTGTCGAAACAAGGCACCACGATTGTCGTTTCGCCTCTGATCGCCTTGATGAAGGATCAGGTGGACGGCCTCAAAAAACTCGGAATCCGGGCGAGCTTGATCAATAGCAGTCTGTCTGGTTCTGAGCAGACAGAGGTCCTCAATGAGATGGCAAGCGGCAATCTAAATCTGGTCTATGTCGCACCGGAAAGACTTCGCAACAGTCGCTTTCTCGATGCTATTTCCAACGTCAACATCAATCTTCTGGCGATTGACGAAGCCCACTGTGTCAGTGAATGGGGTCACGACTTTCGCCCCGATTACTCTCGGCTGGGAAGATTCCGTGAACGCTACCTGAAGGATGTGCAAACGATCGCTTTGACGGCCACGGCGACGCCGATGGTCCGAGATGACATTTCAGCTATCCTCCGACTCAAAACGCCTCAGATTTTTGTAACTGGATTTGCGAGAACCAATCTCCGTTTCAGTGTGACGCACGCTAAGTCAGATCGTGAAAAAGATGAGGAACTCACTCGCTACATCAGCTCTCAAACGGGAACTGGAATTATTTATGCCGCAACCCGCAAACGATGCGAGGAGTTGGCTCAGTGGCTACCTGAAAAAACGCGACGTCCCATTGGTGCTTACCACGCAGGCCTCGAACCAGCCCAGAGGCAGCGAGTGCAGGACGACTTCATGTCTGGCAAACTGTCAGCAATCGTGGCGACCAATGCCTTTGGTATGGGGATTGATAAATCCGACATCCGTTTTGTCGTGCACTACAACATTCCAGGCAGTCTGGAGGCTTACTACCAGGAAGCAGGACGTGCCGGTCGTGATGGGGAGAACAGTGAATGCAGATTGATGTTCTCGTACAGTGATCGCTACATTCAGGAATTCTTCATTGAGAACCGGTATCCACAACGCGAAACGGTCAAGAGTGTCTACGATTTCCTGTTGACTCGAGAAGAAGATCCGATCGAACTGACGCAGGAGCAAATCCGCGAAGAAATCGGCGTCAAAGAAGGTACCGAAGCCATCGGGACCGCTCAAACCTTGCTGGCGAAATCCGGCGTTCTGCGACGACTTGATAGTGCTTCAAACCACGCGATTGTCCGCATCGAAAGCGATGAGGCAACGCTGCTGGATTTTCTGCCAAAAGAAGCCAAGCTACGTCGCAAGGTAATGGTTGCAATCGAGCGGATGGTAGGACGACAGCGGCGTGAAGACGTCTATGTAAGGCTGCCACGTTTAGCTGACATGGCAGGCGTCGACAGCGACCAACTGAAACGAACCCTCCGCGAACTGAACCGTCTTCGATCTTTCGACTACATACCGCCATTTCGAGGACGCGCAGTCCACTTGGTGCGGCGGGACCTGACGTTTGAACAGCTTGAGATTGATTTTGAGGATCTCAATACACGCAAGCGTGCTGAATTCGAAAAACTGGAAGCCGTCATTAAGTTCGCGCGGACCGCAGGATGTCGGCAGCGTGTAATCCTGCAGTATTTCGGAGAAGCAGGGGCAGCGAACTGTGGACTTTGTGATCGTTGTCATCCCAATGATGGATCGCCGGGAAGATCCTCGGACATATGCCTCGCTAGTAATATCGAAGGCATTGATTCCAGCTCACTTCTGAGGGGTATTCAGGTCGTTTTGAGTGGCGTCACCCGCATGCATGGTCGGTTCGGAAAAAACATGGTGGCCCAGATGCTCTGTGGCTCTCGCAATAAGAAACTGCAGCAGTGGAAACTCCACCAACTGAGTACATATGGACTTTTATCAGGCCTACGTCAAACGGAAGTGGTCAACATAATGGACGCGTTGATTGAAACCGGCCTGTTGCAACAGAAAGAAGTTGACGAACGGCGGCCCACCCTCCACATGACCGAAGATGGTCGCCGCGTGATGCGTTCTGAGACACCTCTGCCAGCAGGTATTCAGTTACCTCTGCCGCTTGCCAAGCGACTGGCAAAGGCCACTGGAAAAATTGAAGCGGCCGACGTGCAGACGGACTCGAGACAATCTGACTCCGGAGATCCCGAAGGCAACGCCGGTGGTACAGAAAACCGGCAGACTCTGGAGATGGCGGAAAAGCTGAAGCGTTGGCGCCGCAAAATTTCTGCTGCATTGGGAATTCCTGCCTACCGTGTCCTCACAAATGCGACGATCGACCGCATTGTTGAATCATGCCCCACATCGCGGGAAGATTTGGAATCGATTTCGGGTGTAGGGCCGGCGACAATGGAACAGTTTGGTGATGACATTATTACCTTTGTTGGGTCGATCCTAGCAGATTTAGACCAAGCGGTTCAGGAAATCGACGCGGTCGCGGCGGAATCGGAAATTCCCGAAATCGGTGAAGAAACGACCAATCATGCGGACTCGGGAGCGATTTCGGCCTCGCCAACCATTGCAATCAATAATTCTGAACCCGAAACCAGCATGTTCCGGTCCAAACCGGACTCTGAGACGCCTCCTGAGTTGCCAACACGGAACAATGTAAAAGGTGGAGAGGCTGCCGGCTATTGGACATGGCGGCTATTTAGCGACGGTTACTCGGAGTCTGAAGTGATGGCGATCAGGCACTGCGACTCCGCCGAACTTGTTTCTCAACTAGTGCTGGCAATTGAGAGCGGTTTGGTCGTTGATCCGGAGTGGATCACGAACGAACACGGCACTGAACGGCTTCGTAAGCTCAGGAATGGGCCTGCGGGGCGCCGTTAGTCACTGGCGGTTAGTCACTCAAGCCACGACTCACTACAATCTAGGCAGGAATTCGTCGCAAGCAGCGAACGGGGTCCGTGACGTACCCCTCCAATGAAGGGTGTTTCACACGAACAGCAACGGCCAAAAAGGCAGGAAATGGATAAGAAGTCTGAGAAAAACGATAAACCGACGCCCGAGCCTCAAGAGGGCAAGCGCGGGAACAACTCACTCATCATCGCTCTACTTTTGGCCGGTTCACTCGTGTTGTTGTTCTACAACCGGGGTGAAGAGCGTTCCGCCGTCTCTGCTAGCTTCTTTCAAACTGAGCTGGCCCGTGGAAACGTCGAGGAAGTCAGCATTGGCGAGCGAAGAGTGTATGGAACATTCAAGACGGCTCCAGACGCACCCGTGGTCGCTGCCGAAGAAGCGGCACCAAATGCCGATGATCCAAAGAAAGATGAGGAAGATAAGCCTTCTGCGGTTGCCGAAGAAAAGAAATACTTGAAGACGTTCTACTTCAATCGTTCAACGGATGCAGGGGCTGCCGTTGAACTTGAGAATCAGCTGAAAGCTGGGAAAGTCGAGTACACGTACCTTGAACCCGACAACACCCAACAAATCATTTACTTCATTGCCTTGATTGGTCTGCCGCTGGCGATCCTGTTCTTCCTGTTCATGATGTTGCGACGAACCAAGAGCGACATCATGGGAGGCGGCTTTTTATCAGGATTCAGCAAGAGTCCTGCGAAGAAGTTCGAAGCCAACGAGAAAATGGTGACATTTGATGATGTTGCTGGGCTTGAAGGTGTCAAAGCAGACTTGCAAGAGATCGTAGACTTTCTCAAGACTCCCGGAAAATTCCAAAAGCTCGGCGGCCGGGTTCCCAAGGGCGTACTGCTGAATGGACCTCCCGGTACTGGAAAGACGCTGTTGGCAAGAGCAGTGGCTGGAGAGGCGGATGTGCCATTCTTTTCGGTGAACGGCAGCGAATTCATTCAGATGTTTGTGGGAGTTGGTGCAAGTCGAGTCCGCGACCTGTTTAAGACAGCGAAAGAGCAAAGCCCGGCGATCATTTTCATCGACGAGATTGATGCCGTCGGTCGTCAGCGGGGTGCCGGCCTCGGTGGCGGACATGACGAGCGTGAGCAAACATTGAATCAGATCCTTGGCGAGATGGATGGCTTTTCAGGAAGCCAGGCAGTCATCGTGGTTGCAGCAACGAATCGCCCTGACGTGCTTGATCCAGCTCTCTTGCGTCCCGGAAGATTTGACCGCCACATTACTGTGGGTCGCCCCACGATGAAGGGGCGGGAAGCGATTTTCAAAGTGCACGTTCGTGACGTACCCTTGGCAGACGATGTTGACTTGAGACGTCTTGCCGCGGGCACTGTCGGCCTGACTGGTGCTGACATTCGCAACATGGTGAACGAAGCTGCGTTGTGGGCGGCTCGGCACGATAAGAAAATTGTGGACATGAGCGATTTTGACAATGCCCGAGATAAGATTCTGATGGGCGCCAAACGCGAAGAAGTACTACAAGACAGTGAAAAGGAGAAGACAGCCTATCACGAGGCTGGTCATACACTCACCGCTTGGCACTTGGACGGTGCACACATCGTTCACAAGGTCACGATCATTCCACGTGGTCGAGCTCTTGGCGTCACCCAGTATGTTCCCAATGAAGATCGTCTGAGTATTAGCAAACGGGAGCTAGATCACCAATTGATCGTGTTACTCGGTGGTCGTGCCGCGGAAAAAATCATTTACAACGAAACCTGCGTGGGTGCAGAAAATGATCTGGAGCGAGCTACCAGCATCGCCCGTAGGATGGTGACCCACTGGGGGATGAGTCCAAAAATTGGCCCTGTCAGTTACAAGACGAGCGATGAAGATCCTTTTCTTGGCCGCGAGATCCACCAATCACGCCAGTTCAGTGAACACACGCAGGAATTGATCGACGAAGAGGTCGGACGAATTCTTCTGGAAGCTGATCAGAAAGCCGAGCAATTACTCCGAGAACACCGCGATGACCTGGAAAGCATCACGCGATCGCTGCTGGAACACGAGGAACTTGGTGAAGCTGACCTGACAGAATTGATTGGACCATCGATCCAATCACGCACTCAATCGAAGAGTGAAGACTCAGAAACGGCGGAGACATTGGCTCCCGATGGCTCCGATGCACCCAAGCCTGATGTAGTCACTAAGACGGATCAGCAGTCGTGAGAAGGAGATTGACGCAACTAACTCGAAGACGCTGTCGTCACTGATATTCCATGGGCAAAAAGCGTCAAAAGCAGAGAACTGATTTTCGAAAGAAATATCAGGGCCGTGTGCGGAAGGGAGACCTGACTCGCGAGTTCCGAACAGGTGACGCGGACAGCTTGGCAGATGTTTCGCAGAGTGAACGCGTCAGTGGTAAAGGCGAGTTGACGCGAAAACGCACCGTTCAATCCACGAATAAAAATGACCAACAGGTCAGCAGTGGTGAATTAAAAAAAGGTCGCGTCGTCAGTGTCCACGGCTTGAAAAGTCGCGTCTTGGCGGATGATGGAGAAGTCTATGATTGCGCTGTACGGCAGGTACTGAAATCGCTCAGCATCGAGCAACGCAGTATTGTGGTTGCCGGAGACGATGTACTGATACGAGCTGACTCGCCTTTGGATGGAGTGATCGAAGAAGTCAAACCCAGACGTGGTGTCATTAGCCGAACCAGTCGCGGGCAACAACATGTTCTGGTCGCCAATGTTGACTATTTGCTGATCATTACAAGCGCCGCTGAACCCGGCCTGAAACCAGCGTTGATTGATCGCTTCCTGTTGACAGCGCAACAATGCGATCTGGAACCAGTAGTGGTCGTCAATAAGGTCGATCTTGTTGATAGTGTCGAACTGCAGCCAATGCTTGGTGTTTATGCGGCAATGGGCTTTCGGGTTTTGATGACTTCAGCGGAAACAGGTATCAACATCTCCTATCTGCGCTGCCTGCTGCAGGGAAAGCAAACGGCCGTGACCGGGCAAAGTGGTGTGGGCAAAAGCAGCCTACTGAATGCAATCCAACCCGGTCTCGGTCTTGCAGTTGCGACCGTCAGTCAGGATAACGACAAAGGTCGACACACAACGACGGCGGCCCGACTGATTCCGCTGGAAGGTGGAGGAGCAGTTTTTGACACGCCCGGTATTCGGCAATTCCAACTCTGGGACATTTCCGCGAGCGAGGTCGCTGGACTGATGCCAGATCTACGTCCCTACGTGAGCGCATGCCGATACCCAGACTGTCTTCACCTCAGCGAAGATGAATGTGCTGTCAAAGATGCTGTTGCAGATGGTCGTATCGATGCACGTCGCTATGACGCATATTGCCATTTGCTCGAAGATGACTTGATGAGTGAAGCCAAATAACAGTGCAGAGAGATCCGATGAGTACCCCAGAAAATCCATCCGAAAACAATTCACACCCATGGCTGCGAGGTGCCGCTGTCAGCGGGATTGGTGTCGTGATTGGAATCGTTTCACTGGTTCTGTTTTGTCACGCACTCGGTCTGAATCTCCGGGACCAGGGTTGGGGATCAGGTAGTGATTCATGGAATACGAACCGCGGTGAAGTGATCGTCTCATTCATCGGATTCGGTATTGGCACGGTCATCTTTTGGCTTGGTTTCCACCAAACGACCAAGCCCAACTAGTCACATGGTCATTTGCGTCTAGGCGATGATATCGCGGCGATTTTGGACATAGTCCCAAAGAACGAAGCGGTCGAGATCGCGACCGCTAGTGAAAAATACACGGCCCTTCGTCGTCTGTGCCAATCGTTGTGCGAAGCGAATATCTTCTTGGCTCTGTGACCAACTCGGAATCAGAAAGATATTGATCGTGATGTCGTTCTTACTGCAAAGCATCGCCTCTCGCATCGTTGCCTGCTCGGTGCGGGGATCAGGTGGATACAGCATGTAGAGCTTTTCATCTTCGAAATGAGCTGTTGGCAATCCGTCTGTGATCAAGACAATTTGCCGGTTTGGAGTATCACAATTGGCAAGGTTTTTACGAGCGAGTTGTAGAGAATGCTGGATATTCGTAAAGTGTGGATGAACTTCCTGCTCGCTGATGTTTGGATCGCTCATATCTGCCCATAGCTGGACCCATGGATCATGGATTGTCACGGGTTTCGGCATCATGTTGATGATCTCTCCGGGCGCCCTGAGTTTGGCGAAGGTGAACATTTCAATGAACCGTAGAAAGTCACCTGGATACTCCGTCTGGATGAGTCCTTGCAACGCCAGTGCCATCCTCTTCACATTGATGTACTGTCCATCGTAGCGCATGGAACCACTCATATCCATAATGACACAGGTGGCGCACTTTGGATGATTTCGTGTCTTGTGAACCTCAATATCATCTGGACGCAAACGAATGGGGCGGGAGTCTCCCTGTCTTAACAAAGCGTTGATCACGGTCTGCGGCAAGTCAATATTGGCGACACTGTCTCCGAACTCGTAGGGCTTGGTCTGTTGCAACTCAACCGCTCCCTCACCAACGACATCACCTTCATGACGGCCGCTTCGGGACTCCTGCAATTCGCTGAAGATTCTCTCCAGTAGCCTTCCCTGAAAAACGCGATAAGCCTGAGGTGTGAGACGGAACGCCCCGTTTTTTTCTGGATCTTTTTCAAGACCCTGCCTCTCAGCTTGCTCTCGAATCATGTTCTCGACCTGATTCCGCATTTCTTCGAGCTGCTGCATATCTGAAGGCTGTGCAAACTCACCCAACAGATCCATATCGATAACGCCAATTTGGGCGGTCTTGGATGCCTGATCGATCTGCTTCAGAAGTTCATCGATTTTTTCCAACTCTTCCTTCACCTCCAGCGCAGTCGTGATCGACATCGACTCACTACCCGTAAAATCGTACTTACTCCCAAGTTCTTCGATGTTGTGTTTATCTTCCATCCGCTGCCCCACCTGCAGCAGACCACGGGCAAGAGGACCAGTGTCGTCATCGACGCGGTACCAAAGCCTCTCAAGCATGTAAGGTTGTTCGTGAACAACAGCCTCCTTGAATGCCTTTTCCATGGGTTTGGGAACTCGCAGGTTCTGAGCGGCACCGCGGAACGCCTTTCTTGCCTTTTTCTGAACGCTTCGACTTTCGTACGTCGCAAGAATTTTCCGCTTTCGCTCTTCAAGCATCGCACGGAGCATATCCAGACTGGGTCCCATCCCCGCAATTTGGCTAGGATCCAACTTCACCGCCCTCGCTAACTCTTCCTCAGACAAATCTTGATAGCTGCCGTACATCAGAGCCTGCTCGAACGCCGGTGAAACCAGATCGGGCGGTGGTTGTGTGGGTGGCGGAAACTGTACCGGGTCGTACTTCTGATAGGAATGAATGACTCCACCAGGCCGATAAATCCGATCTCTCCCGAGACGCTTTTCCTCAAATTTCATATTCAATTTTACCGTGGCGCTGACTGCGACTGATTTTTTCCATGCTATACAAACCTGCGAGTACAAACTCCACGCAACTCGCTCTGACAGCCTCGCTTTCGCTCGCGTTCACTTCGAACGCCATGTCCCATGCCGGAGGTACTTTCTTCAGACGCTCCGCATACTCCTTGCTGGGCAGCAAGTCACCGACTTCCACCCGAACGCCACCACGGAAAATCTCGGCAATGGCGCCCAATCCATGTTCCTCAACATATTCATTGAAAACGATTTTGATCGCCTCCGCAGTGACTGCTTCCAAAACTTGTCGCTCACTCATCTGATGTGTGCCCATCAGATCTAACTCAAGTTTGCCCAATGAACTGGAATGAAGGTGCCCGAAGTCGCTGATCCGCGGCGCTGCGGGTTGCTCACCATGAATGATTCCACGATGACGGGCTGAGGCGATCAACGTGCGAAAATTCGCCAATGAGAATCGGGCAGAAACACCAGAGTCCTGATCAATGTATTTGCTGTGTCGAGCCTGGTTCGTGATCTCCTCAATGATCTGATACATGAAGTAGGGAACAACCACGGGATAGTCNCCTTCTAACTCAGCCCCCAGTTCCTGCTGCAGAATCTCTATGCCTTGGTCACGTTCTTCTGGATAGTGCGTCTGGATGATCGTACCGATACGGTCTTTCAGTTGGGGGATCACCTTTCCACTGCGGTTATAAGTCGATGGATTAGCGGAGAACAAAATCATGAGATCCAAGTCAAACTGGATCGGATAGCCACGAATCTGAACATCTCTTTCCTCAAGGATATTGAACAATCCGACCTGAACCAGATCATCAAGTTCAGGCAGTTCATTCATCGCAAAAATTCCTCGATGCAGTCTGGGTATCAAACCAAACGACAAAGCCTCCTCAGCACTCATNCTGACCCCTCCGGTCAGTTTGGCTGGATCGATCTCGCCAATGATGTCAGCGAACTTTGTTCCCGGACTGAGGCGTTCCGCATAACGATCGTTGCGGCCCCACCACGCAATTTTGACGTCGGCAGGATCATGCTCGGCGACGAGACGCTTGCCAAGGGATGTGATGGGATTGGTCGGATCTTCGTGAACCGGCAGGTCGGGATGATCAAGATAAGGAATCCACTCATCGAGAAAGCGTGTTAACATCCGCATGATCCGGCTTTTGGCTTGACCTTTCTCGCCGAGAAACAACATGTCATGGCCAGCCAGCAGTGCCAAATTGATTTCCGGGATCACAGTGTCATCGTAACCCACAATCCCCGGAAAAAGCTCCTCGCCTGCCGCCAGCATTCGGGTGAAGTTATCACGCACCTCCTGTTTCACGGTCTTCGACTTCCAGCCGCTGTCTAACAGGGCCTGCAACGTGGTTGACTGGGGAGCTGCCAAAATTGCCTTCATGGGTTCAATCCTCAAAGAATGTTCAAACGACTGTCTAAAGTGTAGTGAGATGAACAGATCGAAGACTTGCGATTATTCCGTGACTGAGTAAGCAAAGCAGAATCCGACACATTCGAACGCTCGGACATNCCAANCTGNTGACCGCCCTACCAAGATGCCTGCGACGCTCGTGGCACCACAGCTAATTCCACGGTTCAATCCGTGGTCTCCTGCAACTGGAAACCTGTCTTGCGGAGATGCTCAGGCAGATTTTCACTGATCTCACGCAATTCCATGCCGAACTCCAATCGCTGACTTTCCGATGCCTTCTTCATTGCTTTTCTGGCTAGGTCCACTGCGTGTAGTCGTATGGCCTCTCGGTTGAGCCCCGATGCTCTACCTGCATTAAGATCCCAACGTTTGGCGAGAACCACCAAATCCTCGAAAGCGGGATTCGCTGGCAAAGCAATTTCAGTTTTCGCGGCAGACGCGATGCGCAAATCAGACGCACTCGAAAGCCAAGGCAGCCCCACCTCCCAGCGTCGCAGTACGAAACAAAAATAACGCCCAAGAAGCCCACGATTCGCACGGGACCAAGTCTCAGGATTTTCAGAAAGAAGCAATTTAAACCGCTCCCGCTGCCGCATTGTTTGGACAATCACTCGATCATACGCGGTGANGTACTCCGCTGCCTCAGTGTCCTGCAATTTCAAACTGAGTGACTCAACAGAATCAAGAATCCGCATCGCAAGTTCAACCTGATCCGCGACCAAAAGTTGATCCAATAAAACCAATCCATTTGCGAGCAGGTGCCGCTGTATCTCAGGCAGCGCCGACCGAACGTTGGCCGCCAAGTAAGTGTCAACCAACAAGGATGCAGGTGCCAACTGATAAAACTGCGCGAGATCGACTAGAGTTCGGTTCACGTCAGACACACCTCTTGTCTGCCAACCACTCTCAATCAACAAGANCGAGACTGCCCAATAATCAGGNCTTCCAAGCGGAAACGTATCCCTGAGNTCTTCCAAAGCCAACAACCGTTGAATGNGATCAGCAGGATTACCAACTGCCATCGAAATCGAATCAAGCGAGACGATCTCATTTCTTGCATTNAACNCTGCTTCACTGTCGGGAACCATTCGCTTTGCCATCNTAGGCACTGCCTCGGTTGCCTCCTCAGACTTCGTCCCCGTTTCAGGCTGAACAACCATTTCTTGTGGCTCCGAACCTGCAAGAGATGAGGCGGATTTTGAACTGCCATCAGGATCGACCCCCGAGTTCCCCGGTTCCGGTTTCGCTGTTCCACTTGGCGAAGCAAACGGATCAGGCAAAAACTCAGACATGCTCTTTTCGACCAAAGGACTACCTGCCTTGGTCATCTCATCACTTTTCGAAACTGAACGATTGCTGACTGACATGTCATCAACCGGATTTTCAAGTTCAACAATCGTCTTGGGAATCGAGTCGAGTGAGATAATTGGGTCCTTAGCTTGGAGATCTGGTTCCAGCGAGTCCGCGAGGTCAAAGCCTGGTTCATTCAGCATTCCCAAACCGCGTTCTAAATCTATTCCTTGTTCGATGGCGATATNGGGNTCAATGGCGGTATTAGGCTCAACAACGCGATCGTACGCATCAGCCTGAGCCTTCGCAGAATCAACATCACCAGATACAACGGAAGAAGCACGATCAGCTTCTTCTTTAAGAATTGGCTTTCCACCACCTGGAAAGACAAACCCAACAACAAACAGGACAACGAGAATCACGGCCAAGCCGATGGCATGCCAACGAGTCAGCAACACCCGCCTCCACCGATTCCAACGCTTCAAGAAAANCGTGCGTCCCAGGATATCAACATCACTAAAGCTTTGGGCCCATGCGGGTTGTCCTGCCAACAAAGGCGTAGAGTCCAATTCCATCAATTCGATTAAGTCTGACTCACTCAGGCCTCCACCCTGAAAGGGCATGCTCGCCTCTGCATCGCCGGTGCCCAAGGCTCCCGACATTCCAACACGAGCCACCTGAGCTTTACGTCCACCGGTTTGCTGATTCTGAAATTTGGTCTGACCTGCCCACGTCAAAACGGTTGGCAGAATCCTGCCAACGTGGATCCGCTGGTGAACATCTCCGCGCTGACGCGGATCCAGCAACCGGTAAGCGGATATTGTCACTCTTGATAACTGCAGAGCAGCTGTGTCCGATGGGTTCGAGAGCTGACTTTCTGCTAGCGTCCGTGAGGCCTGGGTCGCCGCCCGTCGGATAACCGTCAGTCGCATTTCATCAGGACGAACCCCCAGCCGCTCAAAGTCTTCGACCTTAAGGTCCAGCGCTGGTTGCGATTTGGGTGGTATTTTGGGCACGTTGGATGATTTACTTGGCAATACGCTGTCTGAACTTGCCTTGGATTAGCTGAATTCAGTCGGCAAGCGACTGCAAAAGCAATCGGTCTACCTCTTCTGAGACACATCACCCGCATGCCGGGTTCCCTCGACGCTGTCAAACATCGCAAACATCAAATGCCTCTTGCAGTGAAGCTACTGGATCCTTGCTCGTAGGAATGAATTCCTGTGCGATGAACCCTTCGTAACCTGTTTCCATGATTGCACGAATAACAGGTGGATAATTGATTTCCTGCGAGTCGTCCAGTTCACCACGGCCCGGATTCCCCGCAGTGTGATAATGCCCCACAATATCACTGTAACGGCGAATATTCCGGATCAAATCTCCGTTCATGATCTGCACGTGATAGACATCAAATAGCAGTTTGAAGTGGGCTGAACCCACCGCGGACACCAAATCGGCACATTGATGCAAATCATCTCCCCAATANCCCGGATGTCCTTTCATTGGATGNGAATCGTCTTTACTGTTGAGATGCTCCAAAACAATCCCGACATTCTTTTCCTCTGCATAGGGAATGACGCGTTTCCAGCATTCAAGGCAATTTTTGCGAGCTGCCGCATCTGAAATACCTGCCTTCTGCATGCCCGTGAAGGTGATAACGTTGGGCGCCCCATACTGAACGGCGAGATCGATTCCTGCTCGCAATTTCATCTCCACTTCGGCATGATTCTCAGGATCAAGCGGCCCCTTGGCAAAGCTATGGCTGGAGACAAGTGAGATTTTCAGCCCCATGTCGGTCACNGCNCCATATTGATTACTTGGGATACCCTCCATTGCCTCCAGTCCGATCTCTTTACAGTGCTTCGCCATTGTGATCGCATCCATGGGCTTGAAACACCAGCCCATGACGGATTGCCTCACCTTGCGGCCGGCATTTTCCGAATCGCTATCCTGAGCAAAAACTGCGCGTTGGGTGAGTTGACTGGCAGCGGAGATGGTGGCACCGGCAAGCACAGCATTCGAAGTCAGAAAGTCACGACGTTTCACGGGATTACCTCGAGAGATTAATTGAGCGGGAAGAATGAAAATGCATTGTAGATGGTTTTTGAACGATCATTACCCAAGACCGTTTGCGATGACTGGCGTCAGGGTACTGCAGGGCAGCAATTTTCGGCATGCCCGCACGTGAGTGCGGAGCAAAAAGTTTTGTGCAGGGCAGGCGTTCGCAACAGCTGAATTGTATTCGAGAGCAATCTGACATGCAGAGCAGGGTANGCGGCAATCATTTTCCTACCTGCTTTCCGCTGCCATTCCCACACTCATCAGGGAATTACTTCTGTCATCCAGAAGGCCCGCTTTCGGTCGGCTCTCTGCCGCACATCTTCCAACATGAACTCAAGCGACCCATCGAACTGAACACGCTTCGACCGAGTGCCCTCACGGATCACAACTTCCTGATTGAGATCAAGCACACCTGGCATCGGTCGCAACAGCAATCGGAACCTGTCAGCAGGTCCACGTTGCACTCTAATCTGATTGTCTGCACCAATGGCTGCAGATACTTTGCCTGCACGAATTCGTTCAGCTTGATCCCACAAAAGGGGATCAACAGGAACGCCTGGCTTNAGATCTCCCAACTCCAACCACCAGAAGAACTGGTCNCCTTTGCGTATCGTTGCCACCTCAATCTCACGCGGCATCTTTCTGCGTTTATGTGAGTTCACAGTCATCCACTCAAACAAGCGTGGTAACTCGTCATAAAAATATTCTCTGCCACGCCCGCGATACATCACCACCATGGCATCATGGTTGAACGTCATGTAGTCATTTATGATTGCGCCACCGGCTTTCGCCCCATCCAACTCTCCCATCACCATATAGAGTGGGACATGACGCGAATTAGGTTCGTAATGGGGGACGGTCTTGGTGGGAGTACCACTGATGGAGATCATACCTGCCCATAAATCAGGATGTGCCAGAGCCATATCCCAAGCAGCTGTGCCTCCCTCACCATGACCAGCAATAAAAATACGATCCGAATCAATTGAAGCTCGACGCATCGCGTCTCGCGTTGCTGCTAATACACGTTGGTGTTCCTGTGGTGTGTACTCGTACGCACGCTGGCCAGAACGCGACCAGACAGGAGCAACGACGATGAATCCGCTACGAGATCCATAACCCATCCGGCCCTCGAGTTGCTCGCGGTAACCCCCGGACCACCAGTCAAGTTGATTTTCAACCGGCGACTGAGACTCGTGCAAAGCGACCACACAAGGGTATTGCCGAAGCGGATTGTACTCAGGCGGTAATTGGATAACGTACTGAAACGAATCAGTACTCACGGTGAACATCCCTGCAATTTGCGGGTGCCGAGAATCCTCTGGCCACGGCAATACAGGGGTCAACAGTGGTAAAATACGATCTACGTATTCCGCTTCACTGCCCTCAAGATTACTTAGTTCGCCAAGGATTGCCTTACGTCTCGCAGCATCAGCAGTTGAGAGATACTCAGCGACAAGATCCCGCACCTTGATCAGCGAGATGGCAATGCTAAGGTTTTGCTCCCCAGAACCCGCACCAAGCAACCACCCAGCAACAGCCAATGCAATGCGATTATCAATGGGGATATTATCGACTTCACCTAGCCGCTCGTAATCACTTAATCGGGGGAGCGTGTCTGAAGATAAACCTGCGTCCATCTCATCGAGAATTGCGGTCAAGCTAGTCTGCTGATTCGCGGGCAACTTACTGACCTGTTCTCTTAACTTCTGCATCAGGTCAGCTGCTTTTTTCACTGGCTCATTGAGTTCTCGCAAAGCATCCTCGACCTGAATCTTTGTGATCCGGCTCACCGCCTGCAGTGGAAAACCCTGCAGGATTCCGTTGGCAAGTTGGTACTGCCCAGCCTCTGCTCGATCGTTTGCCTCATCCAACAACTGTTCGGCCTGTCGTTTGGTCAGTGCAGCCAGTTGCGGCAACAAATCAACCTCTTCAGGAAAATCATCGATTGTTGCTTGCAGTGCTTGCTTTGCTTCCCGGTACCGTTCTGCCGCGATGAAAAAACGCACCACTTCCAAGCGAGCATTCAAATCAGACTGATCTGTGCGTTTATTGAAAATTCTTGCTAGCGTGGAGGAGTCTAACGTGCGTGTAGAGATCCTCATGTCCCAATTCAAACTCGGTTTACCTTTAAGCGCGACTAGCTTTGCATAGCGAGAATTCACTTCAGCGATACCTTGAATGATTCGCACTTGGCCGCCATCTGGCCCTCCAACCGTCAAGATTCGTCTACCGTAGTCGTTGAACGGCGACACGCCTTGAATTGTGCCCAACCCGCCGACAATCTTTCCACCCAATGGCTTTGGCTGCCAAAACTCCAGATTTCTTTCCATCTCACCAACATCAACGGGATCAACGGCGACCATCCCCTTGCCATGCAGGTAGATGCGTCGCAGACCGTCGTCAATTAACCAAATTGGCCGAAGGTGGGTTTCACCTGCCGAGGCAGCACCGAAGCCGTCTTTGAGCGTTGCAATTTTT
>PAUV01000049.1 GCA_002712845.1 Rhodopirellula sp.
CATGAAGCCATCTTTGCCACGTGCTGCGCCATGACAGGACCCCGTGTTACATCCGCTGCGGGTCATGATCGGAACAATGTCTTTTTCAAAACTGATCGGGAGTTTCGCGGTGCTGCTACCGACCTTGACTGGAATCCTGACCTCACTAGTACCGTTGCTGCAGATCAGCTCCGTTTCCCCGTCGGAAACTGGCAACAATCGGTTGCCATCGATCTTGGCAAACTTGCCATCGGCCACGCTCCACTTGACTGAATCGGTAACATCCTGCGTGACGTCGTCATCACGACGCACAATCGCTACGAATGCCTGGTAGTCCCGTGCGGTATCCAGCCGGATCTCTTCCGGATAAACCGACAAGCCTCCAACGACGGCCACGGGGCCACTGGATGCTGAGGCAGAAGCCGTTGCTGGCTCTGGTTCAGCCGCCATCGTTCCCGACACGATGAAAGAAGTAAGAGCAATTGTCAGGGATAGTCGACGCATCATATTGATACCTTCGGGTCTTTCCATCGGACTGGAACATGGTGCACCAGTCAGGTTAGTGAGTTATTCGTATTTTTAATTTTTGTGACGAAGTCGTTCGCACAGGAACGGTACTACTCTGGTGCTTCAGTTTTGCCCTGTCGCATCAACCGAAGCTGCTCGAGCCGGCTGAGCGGTTTCTTCTTTACTGGGGCGGGTGGCTTCGCAACTGGCTTTGCAGCCGGCTTGGCCGGTTTTGGCTTTGGCTTGGTGACGGGCGCGGGGATAGGTTTGTCAACCTGAAGTGTTCCTGTGCCTTGCGTCTGTCTGACGATTCCTTTTTCTTGACTGACCGTCGCACGTACGACGAGAGTCTTGTGCTGCCCGACCCTCGCTTTTTCGCCAACTTTGACTGCGAAACTAACTTGCTCGGTATCGTTCTTCACCTCGACCTTGCTCTGCTCGCAAACAACGCCAGCGGGCAAGCCCACCAACTCAAGCTCACATGTTCCAGCAAAATCCCGCAACACTTCCACTTCTACGAGAACGTCTGCATCCGCATTCAGTTCCGCTGAAGTTTTCGGAAACTCAAACGCGAATAGGCGATCTTCAATGGTCAGTGTTACCGGCATCGTGGCGATCTCGATCCCACCGACAACGGCATAAACAATCAACGGCCACTCTCCAATGGCTGCCGATGAATTGGCAGTCAGGGAAATCTTGGCCTCATTCTTGCCTTTGGGAATGGTCACGCTTCCAGCTGATCCGATTCCGGGCGGGTTGTACAACATGCGGATGGGAATGTCGCCTTCAAAGTCGCCACGATCGACTTTCACAACAAGTTCCATCGAGCCGTTTCGAACGATGGGTACTTGAGGTTGCACAATTTCGAAACTACAGGCGGAGGCCTTGATAACCGACACTGCCGCGCGATCGGCGTTGTAGTCGTACACGACGCTGTTGTTTTGGCCGATCAACAACTGATGCCGTTGGGTGTAACGACCGGCTGTCGGGTTGTCAGCAATTTTGCCAACAAAGTTGACTAACCTCCCGTCCAATTTTGCTTCTGGTGTTGCACTCAGTAACAACGGAACGGTCGTGCGATTCGCCGGCATCTGAATTGGAGTCACTGTCACTCCTTCTGGCAAATTCAAGCCGGAAATATCGATCGCACCGCTCACTCGCTGACGAGTAGCATTGATCATCACGGCTGCGTTGTTGCCCTGAGGCACATTGATCTGCGTCGCCACATACCGCTGACGATCCGGCAGCGTTAGCACGAGATCGGGTTGCACCAACTGCACTTCAAGGCGATAGGCGTAGCCGGGACCGCCATTCCTGAGGTGATCATTGACGCTGACATGATAAATCCCATCTGCTGGAATTTTGTAATCCAACCTGCTGTCTGGACCACCGGAGTCATCATTCCCCCCGACCCGACTACCGGCAGCGTTATACACATTAATCACACCGTCCAGTTCGGATCGCAAGATTTTACGAGCGAAGAGTTTGATCGATACCGTCTGGTTTTTCTTGGCTTCAAAGCTGAAGAAATCTGTGTCACCTGGTTCACCCACAAAGCCGCAAAACGCTCCTGGCAGGGCACCAACTGTCGACTGTTTGAAACTGTTGTTTGGCTCCTGCTCAACCACGTTTGGCATATCCTGAACCCGGATGAAGTTGGGCGAAGGNCTGAATCCTTGATCGTTGGAAACCACTAGCGGGAACGCTTCCTGCGGCTGACTGGGTAGCTGTACTTTTTCGATCCAAGCATCCCCCGTCGCTGACACGAAAGTCATATCAATCAACGCGCCTGGTGGCCCCCCAGCTGGGACCACAGCAATTGGCCTTGGAAACGAGCCCACGTGCAAACGATAACGATCATTGTTTCCGCCAAAGGAACTGTCCCTCACAACAATGATGTACTTGCCATCCGCGGGTGCTCGCATGGAGCACAAACAATCCTGCTGCAGCAGCGGAGCATCATCACTGGTCGCCATCTCGAATCGTTCCGAGTTCAGAATCGCCACATACGGATCGAAGAACGGATTACTGCGTCCTTTTTTGATACGGACGCCTTCCAACTCCGCCGTCAGACTTTCGCCCTCTTTCAACTCAACGACGTAATAGTCCTCATCCTCACGGGCAACTGCGCCTTCAACCGTGACGTTCTTTTCAATTACCTGCGGTGTCGCGAATTCGCTGTTGGGCTCTTTCTCATCCACGTTGGGAAGGACTCCCACACTGAACATCATGACATTGCTAAGACCCGTCTCACTGACAAGGCGAATTGGGTAAAGCCCAGGCGAAGAATCGGCTGGAACCTCAAACTCAACCTCAACCTTCGAGGCGCTAATCGGCTTCACCGATTTCACGTTGATCCCCTCGCGGTCGACAATGATCTGGCGACTGTCACTCAAACGCGCCCCAGTGATCACCACCGTTTGCGTGGTACCACGCTGCATCCCGCGCGGAGTCGAGCTGACAATATCTGGTTTGTAAGCCTGGGCCGTCCCCGCTATGCCAAGAAGAACAAGACAACCGAAGAGTGAAACAGGTTTTCGCCACATGTTAGTCATCATTNNTTATGGATGGATTCAAACAACTGGTAAGGTATTCAGCCAGCATCCTGCAGCCCGCACACAAAAAAACTAGGCCACAATTTCCTTCAAGACTTTGCCGCCGTCCACGATCTCGATTGGACGATCACCGGGCGCCATCAGCTCTTTGTCTGCGACAATACCCAGTTGGTGATACATGGTCGTTGCAAGGTCAGCAGGCCCAACAGGATCAAACTCTGGCTCGGACGCAGTTGCGTTGGACGCACCGTAAATCGAACCACCTTTGATACCGCCACCAGCAAGCATGACGCTGAACACTTTCGGGTAGTGATCACGACCAGCATCCTTATTGACCTTTGGCGTACGCCCAAACTCGCTACTCACCATCACAAGTGTCGAGTCCAAAAGACCACGCTGCTCAAGGTCAAGAATGAGTTGAGACAACGCTTGGTCGAGAGGTGGCATGGTTCGTTTCATGGCAGCATTGATGCCGGTATGCATGTCCCAACCACCGTAAGTCAGTGTGACCAAACGACAGCCAGCCTCGACCAAACGACGAGCCATCAACAAACGTTGACCAGCCTGATTCTCACCGTAGGCAGCTTTCATTTTGCTGTCTTCTTTGCCGAGATCAAAGGCAGCTTTTGCTTCACCAGAACCCAACAAACTGTAGGCACGCTGGTAAAAGGTATCCATCGCCTGCACGCCATCGGCGTTGGTCATCGCGCTGAACTTCTTGTTGACCGAAGCGAGTGCTGCTTGACGTCGTGCGAAGCGAGCATCATCAACTCCACCGTATAGATCGAGATCACGAACCTTGAAATTACTACTGGCAGGATCGCTACCCAAAGCGAACGCGCCGTAAGAGGAACTCAGGTAGCCCGTTCCAGCGAACTCATTTGGCTGATTGGGAATGCAAACGTAAGGAGGCAAGTTATTTCGGGGTCCGTATTCGTGACTGACNACCGCGCCGAAACTNGGGTACTTCAATGCCGGACTTGGCTTGTAACCAGTAAACATGTTGTGAGTACCGCGCTCATGGGCCGCCTCACCATGTGTCATCGACCGAATGACACAAAGCCGATCGGCAATGCCAGCCAACTTTGGAACTGACTCGCAAAAGATTTCGCCAGTATTCGTTTTCACTGGCTTCATCTCGCCTCGGTACTCAATTGGGCTGTATGGCTTGGGATCCCAGCTTTCCTGGTGTGCCATGCCGCCCGGCAAGTAAACGTGGATCACGCTCTTTGCCTTGGCTTCGATGAAATCGTAATGCTTCTGCTCTGCTGCAGCCTTTTCCATCCACAACAACTGTGGAAGAGATATCCCCAAACCACCGAGTGTTCCGGCTGTAAGAAATCCACGTCTGCTAAAAGGGTTTCCGTGACAACGCATGGCTGTAAAGCTCCCAGTCGTGATTAATGAATGGACTGTTTGAATGTTAGGTTACGAGGTGAAACAACCTGCGACCGGTTCTAATACACCGACCTGCTTGTCTCACTGCCAGTTCTTTGCTTCTCTTACTTGTCGACAGAGTACCTTCAGGCTGCTCCATCTAGCTAAAAGCCACCTTAAACTCGCCTTTCAATTCGGCGTTTTCTCAGGTTTGAGCAAATGGATTTGAGCAAATGCTCCTGTAAACAAATTCACTCTGGTACTAACTATCGAGTGAAGATCATTTTTATGCAGGCGGGCCCAGCAACAGATGCAAGCCTGTGGCTGAGTGTTCTGTGAATGGTCTTGGCTAATTGTAGTCCGTAGTCGGGAACGCGTCAGCTCAAAACCGTTGCAAAAGACTATCATCCAATCCCCAAGATTGTCAAATCCACACCAATCCCAACATGTTCGCATGTTCACATGCCAAAAGGGGGAGCCTCAGTGCGGAAATCCCTCATTTGAGCCGGTAAAGAATGCTATCACTGCGAATCAGTAAATCGTTTGATATCACCGCTGGGGACGAGCGAAAAACCTCACCTGCTCCCTCGCCGACGCTGTTTTTGGCGACCAATTCGAACTTTTNCCCCGGTTGCAGCACGACTACGCTTCCATCCTCGGCTAACGCATAGATCCGCCCGCCTGCCGCGATGGGAGANCCTGAATAGTTGCCNCCCAAACGCTCTTTCCANAGCTCTTTNCCGGTATGNGCGTCATAGCCTGTNGCAATTCCCGACATGCTGATCGCAACAAGACAGTCACCCACCANAATCGGTGACGGCAAGTCTCTACCGCCGCGTCGATCGGTGTGCCATGCCATGTGCGTCTCGGTCACATCACCTCGACCTCCCGGCCTGACTGCATACACATCGCCGGATTTACCATTCACGACATACAGCAGGCCATGCCCCCAAACGGGTACAGGTGTTCCGCGTCCATTGAATCCACTGCAATTCCAAAGGGGTTCTCCTGTCTTTGGATTGTAGGCAGCAACGCCGAACTCACCATTNAGAATCAACTCTGNCTGTCCATTGACATCGATGACAATCGGNGTGCTCCAACCACCGCGTGGCTTTGCCTCGCGAGGAGTCCGCCAAACCTCATTGCCTGTCTTGCAGTCCAACGCAACCAGATAGGAATCCCCCTCCGCATCGCAGTTCTGAATCACCGTCTCTTTGAAAATGATGGGCGATGCGCCCACGCCCCAGCCTCCCGGAAACGTCCCAAGCTGTTTCGACCACACTTTTTCGCCGTCGTTGTCAAAACAATGCAAACCGCCGGCACCAAAAAATGCAATCACTCGCTCCCCGTCAGTCACACAACTTGGAGTCGCCCAACTGTTCATCTTGTGGAGTGACTCTCCAGGAACAACCGCCGCAGTCTTGTCCCACAGCACCTCACCTGACTTGGCATCAAGACACAAAACGTGTCGCTCAACCCCGTCTCCCTGCGCAGTCGCTCCGGTCAGAAAGATCCGGTCGCCCCACTGAATGGGCGATGAGTGCCCAGAAACGGGCAACTTCGTCTGCCAAACGACATTACTCTCTCCAAAATTGACTGGAACCTTCTTTGCCTCGCTGAGACCTGTTCCCTCAGGACCTCGAAAACGTGACCAATTGGCNGGCTCTGCTGCNATCNATGAGCNAGCANAGACCACGATAAAGGTAAGCGTCANTGCTGCTTTNNCAGCCAAACGNGAAAGTCGGNACATGTATCAGTTCTCAGTTNTAGTACTTGAATTTTCAGTTCGATTTCAAAGCAACAGCNTACCCNNGTGTTGCATCACATGCACAAACCGCGGATCCCCGCACTTGAGTGCACACCACAAGAATGCAACGCTCTTCAGAAACCGGCGGTTTTGCAGATTGTACCCGGTGATGCAAATGACACCTATCAGTCATGCTTGCCGATTCAATTTTTTCGCCTGAGCATCACCGCAACTGCCTTGGCCCGGGATAGCATCACAATCTGAAGCGGGCAATTCGTCAAAGCCTACTACCTCTGNTCTGCCCNTCACCCGTTCCCATAANAAAGGCTACTCACAATCGCCATTCAAAAGACCCGATTTCGAGGCTATGAGCTTCACTACGAGAATGAGACAGCCACCAACTCAATGATTCGTGCAAGCGATGAGTTCCCTTCGTTTTTCGAACCTCGCGTTTCTGAACCGGTGATCATCGATTGCGGGGCTAACATTGGTGTATCTGTTCTAGAGTGGAAGACCCGTTGGCCGATGTCTCGAATTATCTGCTTTGAGCCAGATCCCGATGCTTTCAGGCTGCTGACACTTAACGTTGAGCGCAATGACATTCCCGGCGTACAGTGCATTCACGCCGCGGTCACTGACTTCGATGGCACAACCTTGCTGTTTGGCGACATGGGGCANGGTGCTGATGCCAGAGGAAATTCCATCCATGCATCTTGGGGCCAACGCGAAAACAGCGATTCCGTGGAAGTCACTTGCTGCAAGCTGTCACCGTATCTGGCCAAGCATGACGTATCGTTTTTAAAAATCGACATCGAAGGTGCAGAAGAGAGCGTCCTTCGTGAATCTTTGAGTGCATTGCAGAAAGTAGACGCTCTCTATGTAGAGGTTCACGAGACGGACGAAATGATGGAACAGAATTCCAGNGATCGTATCGAAAAGCTATTGTTGGAATCCTGCTTTCAGATCGAGCGAGAATCACGGTTTCAACCTCATTCACTNCCACCAGACCTGNGCGCATGGCAACAAAGTGTCAATGCAAATCAGACCCAATTNCTTGCTTGGCGTGATTAATTTCCTCTTGGGTCTCTGTAATTCCCCATTTGAATTCGATGCTAAAATCTGACTCGTGAGCGAAAAATTNTCAAAAGCCAGATATCATTAGTAGGTAAGACCCTNTGTCGCGACTATTCTNTTCCCGAACGCGATTGCTATAATGTTGATTGCGTGCTTCTCCTCTGCGTGTCTTTGCTGGTGATGCTTCGTTGATGCTTTTCGATTTTCTTTCTCCACCAACGAACAGCGGCGATCTGGGAACGCTCGGACACTACCGTGTCATCTCTGAACTGGGACGCGGCGGCATGGGATATGTCTTTCAAGCGTTGGACACAAAACTAAAACGCTCTGTCGCTCTCAAGGTGATGAACCAAAAAGTTGCATCCAGTCNCAACAGCCAGAAAAGATTTGTTCGCGAAGCTCGCGCGATGGCTGCCCTTCACCACGATAATGTCGTGACTATCTTCGAAGTCGGCAAGAGCGACGACACACCNTTCATGGCCANGGAAATGCTGAAAGGCCAAACCCTTGAACANCGAAACGAGTCAGGAGATCCACTCAACTACNAGGAGATCATCGACTATGCNAGGCAGATTGCCACCGGACTGGCATTCGCTCATGAGAAAGGAATCATCCATCGCGACATCAAACCCGCCAATATCTGGATTGAAGAAGGGACTGACCGAATCAAAATTCTAGATTTCGGGCTCGCACTCGCTTCGACACCGCTGGATCAACTCTCAGCCAAACTAACAGTAATCGGCACACCCGGTTATCTTTCACCTGAGCAAGCGAGATCAGAACCTCTCGATGACCGATGTGATCTCTACAGTCTCGGGGCTGTACTCTACGAATTATGCACTGGCTCGATCCCAGTGCTCGCCAAGTCGATTCCCGGTCAGCTGGTATCAATCATCGCGAAGCGCGCTCAACCAATAAACCAACTGAATTCCGAAATCCCCAAAGAACTCTGTGAGCTGGTTCACCAGTTACTCCGCAAAGAACCACGTTCACGACCGAAATCAGCAATCAGTTTCTGTGAACAGCTTGACCAGGTTGAAATGGCATGTGACGCCAAGAGTGGCATCGCAATCGCAATCAACAATCTGCAAAAAGGACTAAGTGATATCGCGAGAAAAAAAAATCCTGCGAAATAACATCAAGCTGAACTCAGGGAATCAAATCATTTCGAATGATCTCAATGCAGCGGCACTGTCCGTGGCATGAGTCTGGAAATCACAGGTGGATACTCATATAAGCTGGCAGTGTTCAAGAATTTCCTGCGCTCCCGCCCGATATCCAACATAGAACGGGCCAAACTCCGCGTACTTCGCGCTGGCCTTGTCGAATCGCATCTTGTAAACAATCTCGCGAAGGTATTCGGGGTTCCTGCCCCACAAAGTCACCATCCATTCCCAGTCATCCAAGCCAACGCCGACAGAAATGAGTTGGCTAACTTTACCGGCAAACGCGATCCCACTTTGAGCATGCTCAGCCATCATGGCATTGCGAGCACTGAAGGGTTCAGAAAACCAGTTCGCACCCACAACCCGACTTTTATTCATGGGATAAAAACACGCCGCAGGCCAGTCGGGGATCTCAGGCCGCAGTCTCTGCTCATTCATCATCGGCAAACGACGTTCGTAAGCAGCAACCTTCGCAGCAACCTCTGGTGACTCAGGAGCCGCACCACCAGCAATCAAACGATCGCGAAAACGCTCAAGCGTAGGGACATATTCACTCACCTCACTCATGGACACAAACGACCAAACGGGCTCAATGAACTGGCCCAGCCCTGGTGCCATGATTCGCTGGTGCACACCATCCACCTTCGCAGGATCTGGGTCCATCAACATCACGCAGAAATCTGCTGAGTGACCACTCAACCAATAGGAAACTTGCCGTTCGTTCTTGAGTTCAGCATCAGCACCCAACGCACCCTCCAGCTGTTTTTGACANTCTACTGACAAACCAGCCTGCATGACTTCACGTCGAAATCGGTAAAAGTAATGCCCNCAATGCCAACCATTGAGTGGAATCGTGGATGGCTCGGGTAGAGGCTGCGAGGGACGTTGTGCAGGAGGTCGAGAATTCATAATGTTGCTAATCGATGTCGCTAATCAATGGAAACGGACCGACACAGGTGACGGACAAAAACAGGTGACGGACAAAAACAGATACTTACAAAGTCACTGAAGCATCGGAGACTTCCATCGTAAGCGGATTAACAGTGGCCTACGAGGACCAAGTCAGATGAAACTGAAGACCTGACGTAAAATTTTGGATTCGCAGCCCACAATCGGGAAAGATTCTCAAACGTCACTCGTAGCTCAATTGCAGCCAGATACCTCCATTGCACCCAGATACTNAGCGGTAGCTCCACACTGTCCGACGATCACGATACCCATGGTGCCCATACCAATGCTTCGTTCCGCTGGTTCCGAAATACCCATACGAAAAAGGTGTTTTCCAAACCGGNATCTGCATCGTGTTCGGGATAACCGCCCGCCCCATACGAGGCCCCTCACGGCGCGTAATTGGGGGATGGTGCTTGCTTCGAACATGAAGTGTGTCTTCACGATATGGCTGACGAAAGGGCGACTCGATCACGTCATAGGGAATTGTCGGCGTCAAGGCGATATCGGCCGCTGCAGCAACTTGGG
This sequence comes from Rhodopirellula sp., assembly GCA_002712845.1. Next base: position 9,882 of record PAUV01000049.1, read on the forward strand.
AATGCTGGGACGACGCCACCATCTCGGATGTATGAAAGCGATGCTCTGCTACCCGTACAGGCGGATGCCCGCTATCTGCTCGCCCTAAAAGCGTTTGCCGGCGCTCTGTCGCNTGACTTGCGGTCCGCGGTGCCNGCNATAATCGTTGGTCCTGTTGTTTNATGACTGCTCGCTGCTGCTCACGATAGGCTGCCGTTGATGGCGTCTTGGAGGCTCCCAATCCATGCCAATTCTCATGGAGAATGATCATTTGGGCAGAGCACAGAGATGGCAGCATCAGTGCACCAATCAAACCTATCACTGCAAAGCGGATGGAGTTTGTCACGGGGCACCTTGTTAAAACAGGAAAAGCAGGAGCTTTTTAGCGAACGCGTCGATTATAGCGATCGGCTAATTCAGCCTTTCAGCGCCACAGTTTTTGCCCCACTGCGGCCAAAAACGNTAAATCAACGATAAAACCGGGGACAACTGAGCTGAATTGACCTTTCAAACTCCTGCCAGTGATCACTATCCTCGCGACAGCGTCGAGTAATTGCGCGCATGCGGGATAAAACGGTTGGGCGAACGCGGCACACGAAAGTGAAAGCAATCAAATCTCCTGCCATTCCGCGGCGATAAAGAANTTGACNGGCGGTATGGAATCGCCGAACTCATCGCACGGAAGCTGAGAATGATTATGAAACGCCGCCAATTTTTAACGCTATCTGGATCTCTCGCGCTTNGCGCGGGAAGCCGAGCTGCTTTCGCTGACGACAAAGGCCTGACGGAACCCGTCCATCGCGTTGCGAAGGCTCCGAACAGTGTAGATCCAACTCCCCTGCACCCTTTGGATCGCGCACTTGATATTGCACGATCGGGGCTAGAGGGCTGTCGGGATAACATCGACGACTACACGGNGATTTTGATCAAGCGAGAACGCATTGATGATGTGTTGGGCGCACACGANTACATGCAGGTCAANATTCGNAACCGCAAAGTTCAGAATGGTCAGGTTGTCCAGCCGCTNAGCGTTTACATCAACTTCCTGAAGCCAAGTTCGGTAAAGGGTCGCGAGGTTATCTACGTCGAAGGCCAAAACAACAATAACATTGTTGCTCATGAAGGTGGCCTCAAAGGTAAGTTTTTACCTACTGTGAATCTTCCACCCGACGGCATGCTTGCGATGCGTGGGCAACGCTACCCAATGACCGAGATCGGTGTCGAAAATCTCATTGTCAAACTGATTGAGCGCGGACAACAAGCCCGACAATTCAACGATGTGCAATGCGAATTCCGCAAGAATGCAAGAGTCCAAAATCGTGTTTGCACGGTACTGCAGGTGACGCAGCCGACTAAGCAACCCAGCCTCGAGTTCTATCAAGCTTCTGTCTTCATCGATGATAAGCTGAATGTGCCAATTCGGTACATCGCCTATGATTGGCCGCGACACGCCGATGCACCACTTGATGTTCTGGAAGAGTACAACTACCTGAACCTCAAGGTGAATGTGGGTCTGAAAGACGAGGACTTTGATCCTCACAATCCAGCTTACAAATTCTATTAACAGTTGTGCTGTCACACCACCAACACGGGGACACGCAACGTATTCCTCGTGACGTCAGCATGATGGCGAACATCTGGCATCGGGTTGCAAAGTAAGCATCGGCACCCGATGGATGTTGGTCGGACCAAATCGCACGGCAAGATCCGATAGCCACGCAGCAACGACTCGGTCCGAGTTGCTTCTGCGGTCACCGATTCGGTGTTCAGGTGACTAGAAATTACTCAGGGTCTTGCGGTCGTCGCGGTCGTTCCAATGCGAACCGATCGCAGGTGCGCGAATAGGAATTTCCGCCCATCCGCCCAATGGTATCGAACTCTTCGCTGAGGAACTGATCCTTGTCGTTGAACAGNTCCGCAGCTACGTGCAGCCAAACAATCTGGCCTATCACTAAATTGGCACCGCCGGACCCCTGCCCCAATTCGAGAATTTGATGGACACGGCATTCCATCGCAGCTTTACAGTTTTCTACGCGTGGAACCTGCACTTTAATAGAGGCAGCTTTCGAGACACCTGCGGCGATAAACTCGTCTGCATCGGGTCCATACTCAGCTGCAGTCTGATTCATTTGTTCGGCCATAGCCTCGGTGACCATGTTCACCACAAACTCACCATTTTGCTTAACGTTTTGCAGGGTGTCCTTTGCTTCACCGAAGCGATTGTTCGCGGGGCAGAACACCACCAGAGGCGGATTCGCCCCTACGCCATTAAAGAAACTGTAGGGAGCCAGATTTGAAACTCCATCTTTTGCCTGGGTCGAAACCCATGCGATAGGACGCGGTGTAATCAGCTGAACCATCCAGCCATACAGTTCGCGAACGGACAATTCTTGAGGATCCAACTGCAAGACAGTCGCCTTTTTCACTAATGGTTGGCGGAGAGCAAAGAGACCATTGACTGATGAAGTGGANTCGTGGCCGCCACNCAGAACCGAGGATTCCAATCGTCCATTTNATCNCCGTTATAGCCAGTCAGNACNGCTCCNGCTTCACGAGCAATGACCGTNCCTGCGGCGGAGTCCCAAGCNGACACATTGGTTGCCCAATAGGCATCGAGGCGTCCTGCTGCCACGTAGCACATATTCAACGCACAAGAGCCCAGTCGGCGCAACGATCGACATTGTTCCAGCACCGTTACAAATTTTGCTACTTCGGGGTCTCCGCCTTGAACTCCGGCTGGAAAACTGCAGGCTACCAATGCGTCACCAAGCTCAGAGCAGTCGCTGACTTTGATTGGCAGGTCATTGCACTTGGCCCCCTCGCCATCGATCGCCGTAAAAAGCTCTTCGCTCACAGGATCATAAACAACGCCCAGACACATCTTGCCATTGGCGTACAGACCTATGGAGACCGCAAAGGACTGCAATCGGTGCACATAGTTAATGGTTCCATCAAGCGGATCAACAACCCAGCAAGGCTGCGCCGAAGGATCACCACGTCGCACATCAGCGGGCGGTTCGTTTTCACCTTCCTCTTCTCCCACAAAAACGTAATCAGGAAAGCCTTGCAGCAGGATTTCACGGATAGCTTTTTGGGATGCGAGATCAGCGTCCGTCACCAGATCTTTTGGTGCCTTTTCCTGCACGACCCGATTGTCACGCCGCGACATTAATTCAACTGCACCCGCTTTGGCAGCTGTAATCGCTAATTCAAGATGCTGCTGATTCATTCTACATCCGACTCGCTAAAACCCGAATCCTCTTGTTCACCAAATGCAGCCCCAGGAGTCATGAAGTCCGAATCACCATCGCGAATCGAATCGAGATCTACTCCTGTGGGCACTCCTTCTACATCCGTCAAATCACTTTCCAATCGACGCAACTCTTCTAACCACACACGAATATCGTTGTCATATTCGGTGGCCATGTCACCCATGATCAACTGTCGATGAAACGCTGCTGCACCTTTGTCGACATGCTCAGCCGCCTCTGCACTCGGAAACCTCCGATTCGGATCAGGAGCAATCAAGCCCTGTAAGAAATTCATCAGCAACTCATTGCACGAGATTTCTTCAGGAAGAAGATGGCTTAGTTTAGATGGCAATTCGCGTTTTGCCTGAAGCAAATCACGCAGCTTTTTCTTGTGGCCAAAGGGATTCACCCCACTGAGTAATTCNATCAANACATAACCGACACTGGCAAGATCGCTTCGAGGNGTTGATGTCCGATCCTCAAGGACCTCCGGAGCCGCGTAAAGCGGAGTGCACTCACGATCGCGAGGCGGATTATGAAAATCGATTGCTGATCCCATATCAATCAGCTTCGCGTGTCCACTGCGTTTCAACATGATGTTTGCTGGCTTGATATCACCGTGCACAATGCCTTCGCGATGCAAAGCAGCCAACGCAGCCAGACATTCACGAACAATAGCCACCGCGATGCCTGCCTTGAAACGACACTGCTCTGAAGCCTGCGTCAGAATCACCTCGTTGATGTATTTCCAGCGGCGGTTGCTGACTCGGCCGTTCAATAATTGCAAACACCGTGGTGATGTCAATTGACGTAAATCAAAGCCATCTACCCACTCCATCAGCATCACGCGGATGCGGTCACGCTCAAAAAAGTTTTGAACATCAAGCAGATTATCGTGCTGAATCAGCGCAATTCGAGCAGCGATCCCCGCAACCCTTGTCATTGCCTCGCTGTAAGCGTGAGCACTACCGTATCTTTCAGGTGAAAATATCTTCATCGCGACCGGCACGGTAAAACCATCCGTACCACGGTACTCAGTCAAATAGACTTCGCCCTGCCCACCACGGCCAAGAAGTCTTAACATGTGGTGGTGACCTGTCCAACTGACTTTGTTTCCTTTCGTCAGCGCTTCATAGCGTTCCAACAGTTTTGGATCAGAACTCGAACGCTCGACTCCTTCGCGGGCCTGCGTGAGCGATGGTTCATAGCGTGTTGTTGATTGCATGTCATTCTCCTCATCCGTGAGCGCTCGCGCAGATCNAGTCAATTTCAACGAATNAATTGTTCCGGANCCACCACCCTAATCGCAAGGCGAGTCGGATTGTAGGCTACCAAGCCCTAGAATATTGACGGATTCACACATTCACCCGTGATCATCGTCATTCTGCATCATCGTCATTCTGCCTAGGACCTGATCATTACCCCACACGCAACTTGGTGAAAACAAAGCAAATCTTGAGCGACCGACGACAAGCGACGCCCACGAGGTTTTGATAGTGACACAGCGACTCAGTCCAATCAGCGACTCAGCCAAATCGGCGACGAGAACTGACAAATGCATCGCAAACCACACCATAGGAGACATTCCAACCCACACCTGGGTTACCTGCCAGTAGCGTCATCAGGAACTTGACCAATTCCTTGCACTCACAACTTGTCGTGCATACTTGCCCAATTTTTCCCAACGGATGCACACACGGTGGATACATTCCAGTCAACGCTCGCATGCCTCAACCAGGTCTGCTCGAAAGAGCGAACACCCCTTGTTAAGCGAAGCAAATTGTTAAGCGAAGCAAAAAAACCGGTCTAGCATCCCGCGAGCCCGGTCGTTTGCTGCTCAGGTGATAACACTGACAGGACTCAATTCCAAATCAAAGAGGACCACGGGGCGTGTGTAAACGCATGCAGAAAATTGGGAGTGACGTCCGTGTTCGCGAATTCAATGAAGCCTTCGCTGGCTCGGTCCGTCAGTGCCAACTCCCGATACGAGTGATCACATCCGGTGTGATACTCCAATGAGCTACTAATTCATTTAATCAGCTCGATGGTTTGGTAGCGTGCGTCGAGTTCAGAATCATGATCTGCATGCACGCGGGGTACGATGGCTTAGTCTGCCATCAAGACATTTCTATCAGTCAGGCGTTACCCGGACAGAGTGAAGTCGGCGAGATTCCGCGAGCCAGTACGAAAACGTTGTCCGTCGGAATACACATCTGAACATTCTCCTAGAAAAGAATGAATTATTCGTGTCGATCTCGGTTGCAGCGAGACACCACAAGTCATCGATCACTCAATCAATAGGCCCAAAATTTGGCGTGGCGGGAACGCGTTGTCAACAACAAAGTACCCAGGGAAATTGTTTTTGTTTGAAGGCACCTCCGAATGCCAATGAAAAACTGGATGACATGGTGTAAAGTTTTTAGAAGAGTTTTTTAATCCGCAACGAACCAGCGCGCTCTAGTTGACATTGACTGTGCATCGTGCTGCGACACAGTGTTCTCTTGCCTCCGGCGACACCATTTTGACCGACGAACCATCTCGCAACGACGCTCCTGCAGCAGATGATCCGCGACGTCTTTGGTCGAGTGACTATGTCAAGGAAATGGAATCCCAACTTGGTAAATCCGTATGCCGGCAACTATCAATTTTCTCGCTGCCTGATGACTTCGTCCTGAGTGTGATTGTCCCGATCTACAATGAAAACGGGACCGTAAGTGGGGTCGTTGAGCGGCTCAAACAAACCGGAATTCCCATGGAAATCATCATGGTGGATGACGGAAGCACGGACGGCACATCAGAAGCCGTTGATGAGTTCCAGTCGGTTGATGGGATCAAGATATGTCATCACCCAGTCAATCGCGGCAAAGGGGCGGCAATCCGAACAGGAATCGGCATGGCAACGGGACAAATCGTTGTCATTCAAGACGCTGATCAGGAATACGACCCCAACGACTTTCGTTTTCTTCTACAACCGCTTCTTGCTGGCGAAGCAGACGTCGCTTATGGGACTCGCTACGGGCACTGTGATCGCCAACTTTCACCTTGGTGGCACCAAACGGTCAATCATGGCATCAGCTTGCTGGCAAGTATCGGAATTGGGCTTCGCTTGAGTGACGTTGAAACCTGTTACAAAATGTCGACGCGTGAAAATTTTGAAGCAATAGCCGATCAACTCCGTGAACGCCGATTCGGAATCGAAATCGAATTGACAGCACGCTGGGTTCGAAATGGTCTCATCTTCACAGAACGCCCCATTCGATATCGGCACCGTTGGTATGACGAGGGAAAAAAGATCGGCTGGAAAGATGGCCTGAGCGCACTGCGGTGCATCATCAAATATGGCTTTTTCCGGCGTTAACCAACTTCGATGCCGCTCGCAGTTCATCACCCCCATGTGGATAACATGTGTGTTCATGCGATTCATGTTGGATTTGCTTGACTTTCACATCTGGCAAACGCTACCCTGAGCGTCGCGAAAGAAGCCTCGCTATTCACTACTTCACGGAGGCAAGGATGATGGTCACTACGGCAACGTCGACCAAGGTGCTCGTTGTTAACTCTGCATTCATGCAAGAGATCAAGGATGGTAATCCCATTCTCGCAAATGCGATGCAGCACCTGCATCATGTCTGTAGCAGCAACGAAAATATTTCACAAATCTCGCGTCAATTAACCAAAGTACTCAACACACTCCGGACGGAACTGGCTCTGCAGTTCGCGTTGGAAGAGTCCTACGGGTACGTAGAGGTAAGCGAATCCCAATTGCACGATTTGAGCGAGACGGCACAAAGCACAAAGGCAGAACACAACGCACTCTATGGTGCAATCACGGAACTTGCCGAAGCAGCCGAAGAATTACAATACCGTGGAGTTGAATCGGAACAGTTACGCACCCTCATGAATGACACCTGCGAATTCAGTCGACAACTTCATCATCATGAACAAGCCGAAAATGATTTGATCGATCAATCATTTGATTTACGCTAGGTACGTAATCAATCGCGTTCCGAAAAAAATTGGTCTTCGGTCAAAAATGTGTTGCAAGCTGTTAGTCAAAGCGAAGAGTAGATGAAATGATTGGAGACTCCAAAACAAAACCTATGGAGATCCTGTTGGTCGAGGATGGACTGACAGATGCTCGCGTCACAATCTTTGCGGTGCGACGCAGTCAGGTTTATCATCGTCTGACGTTGGTCCGAACCGTCAAGGAGGCAATTCAATTTTTGAATCGGGAGGGAATTTTCGCGAGAGCTCCCAAACCAGATTTGCTGTTGCTCGATATGATGCTGCCCGATGGTTGCGGCCTCGACGTACTGGAGGCGTTGTCCGAATGGGACCCCATCAACCGACCCACTACTGTGGTTCTTACAGCTTCCAGCGACCCACAACTACTGGAACGCTGCAGCCAGCTCAAGGTTCATGACCTGATCAGTAAGCCCGTCCACGAAGACGAATTCATGCGAGTCGTGAGAGATCACAAGAAACTCATGATCCATGGGACCCAGACGCTCAGTTCCGTTACCTGAACCAAGAAACGCTACTGCCAACAGGATGTTAACGACAGTTTCCGCCCCTGCGAACCAAAAGGGACTAGTCATTGTGCTGGCCTAGCGACTGCCAGAAGGCCTACTCCTTGCGCGGATATGCCTAAAGATCTGAGGCGGCACGGCAACTGTGCTTGGACACGGCAGCAGGCACCCAACACCAAATGATCATGGACTTGAGTGTTTGAAACGTGCCGAAATCATCTGTGGCTTACTTCTCGAACCACTTCTTCACCATGTGAACGGTCGCAGCGCGGCCAGCACGGGCAATGGACGTCGTCAGCGGAATCTCCTTCGGACAGACGGCCACGCAGTTCTGAGCGTTCCCACAGGCTTGAATTCCACCTGCACCCATCATGGCGTCCATACGCTCTGAGGCAAGGGCCTTGCCCGTGGGGTGATTGTTGAACAGCATCGCCTGAGAGATTGCGTGTGGGCCTACAAACGCCTCGTCATAAGCCTCGAGCTTCCGCTCCTCAAATGCCTCAGCGGACTCTCCCGGCTCTTGGACGACTTCTACCTTTTGGTATTGAGGGCAAGCATCTGCACAGCAACCACAGCTCATGCACTGACTCAAGGGATAATTCTGCTCTTGGGTTGCCCGCAACTGCCGCTCGCCAGATCCCATGTTGTAGTAACTGTCC
>PAUV01000050.1 GCA_002712845.1 Rhodopirellula sp.
TATTTGCTGTCGCAATCCAGCCTGTGATGCGGGCAAGTTCATGACTGCTGCCGCTTAGTAAGAGTTGTTGTCCTCTTTCGGTTGCCAGGAAGGTTTCCACTTTGTGCAGCAGGGTGATCGGGGGAGTAGCTGCAAGCGTGGCAGGGGTTGTGATACCACAAGCAACAAGGATTCTTGCATCGAAACCTCGCAGTTTTGGAACGCGGCAAACGAGTCGGCATTCTGCCTGCCAACGTCGGATCGTGTTCGCTTCCACATTTGCCAACCCTAATGCATCGGCCAATCTGCAGGGGTCCTGTTGCATCAGGTGGACGACATGGCTGACTTGTAGGCCCCTCAAGCGAGCAGCAGCGACGGCATCGATGGACGGACCCTGATCAATGGGGCTGTCTACCGAAAGAAAGAAGGGTGAGGCAGGGGCCGCAGTTGAAACGTTACGGTTGTTGGACATCCGGATATCTTCCTTGGCAGTTGAGGGGCATTGGTCGCGCGCCATTGAGGGATTTCCAGTCGCAGCGTTTGGTGCGTTGGGGGATTCAATGGTGGTGTAAGTGTCGGTGTAGTAATAGCCATCGCGGTACAACGATCCGTCCGAAGCCCAGTCCGTTGACTCACTTGGAACTGAAGCACTGGAATGGTTGGTGGCGTTAACGCTGTTTCCTTGGGTATCCTGCCACGCCATGTCAAAGCGTTGGTTTGCGTTCACGTTTGGCATGGAGTTGCTACCTTTCATGGGAATTGCATCTTCGGGGACATCCCGAAGTCCATAAGTATGAGGGTGAGGACCGACGTAGTTTTCAGATGCGTAACTTGATTTCCAAAGTGGTCTGTGCGGATGCACGATGCGTTCGGAATGTATTTGTTCGATGCGTGAACCCACGCGCTGAAGTTGCGCCGTCAAGTGTTCACTGCTAGTGAGGACAAGCAGTTGGCGACCGTCGCTGGCATAATCATGAAGAGCAGAAGTAAATGCTCCGTTCACACTATGGCGGGCAAAGGGTGTACCGGAGTCAGCATGGTCAATGCATCGGTCCTGCAGAAGTTGCTCTACTTCGTCCAGAGTTTCGATGACGAGTGGAACATGGCGGCCAGAGCGGGCGAGGAATTCACCTGCTGCCATTCGGACAGCAAGGACGGCGCACGCTTTGTCAAATTTGACGCACTCCGTGGTGTCCTTTCCGTCGACCTTGATCATTCCCTTAGTAGCGCCGAGTTGGTCCGTTGGCGTTGCGGCGACTTTTTCTGCTGACCATTCAATGCGTTGCAGCCGACCACCTGTCAAGCGAATCAACCAACGGCTGGCCTCGTGTGCCAGCGTTGATGATGTTGTGGATTTTTGGGCGGGAAAACCAAGCTCAGTTAGTTGTTGCGTTCGACGTGTTCGCAGCCATTGTGCCCGTGCTAGTGAACTAATGCGAGCGTCAACTTCTTGCAGTTCCTTGATCAGTAGTTCCCGGTTGCTGCGGGCTGATTCCTGATCTGCGTAATCTCGATTTATGTTTCCTCGGTCTTCGTCGAGCCATCTGAGCCGGGTGTTCGATGTGCCGCGTACGTTCAAACCGCTGTTCTGCATGCTACGACGAACTTCCGCAGCTTCAGTCAGGCAGATGTCCAGGCTCAGTGTGACGCTTTCCAGTTCGGCTACTCGGTCCTTGCGCTCGCGATTCCATGTCTCCATTTGATGGTTTCTGGAATCTGACCATTGTCGATCCGTCACACCGCCAAGTGTATGAGTTCGGCGAAGCACCTCGTCACGATGACGCTTTAACTGCTTGATGGCCGATAGAAGCCATTGTTCGCAGCGGCGAGCCAGCGACAATTCGTGCATCGGCGGTTGGGATGCTGTCGTTGGGTGACCTTGGTTGTAGCTGTGGATCTGTCGCAGATCCTCGCGAATCGTTCGCAACGTGGAACTCAGCGTCGTTGCTGTGCCAGGGATGCTCTGGTCTTGTTCGTACCAAGATCGACTCGCACGGTCTGGGCCAGCGTATCTATCCACGAGCCAATCGATTTGTCGCGTTGCAAGCAGGATATGCTGATTGATTGGTTCGCGACCGCGACCGCGGGCAAGCGGAGTTCGTTCGGCCGTAGCAACTTCCTGATCAGAGGAATGGGGTTGATCAAGCCTGTGTAGGAAGCGATTTAAACGCATTCGTCGTAGAGATCGTTCGTCGACAGGTGAAGCTGCCGAAGTTACTCCGCTTTTCTCTGTGAGCAGGCTGTGTTGCAGAGCAGCAACTTCCATCTGCGCACGTTGCCAATGAACCACTTGTGCATCAATCTCTTCAAGTTGACGCTGCTTTTGAGTTCTATCAGTGGTTGTTGCTTTTGTCCCATGATCACTTGCATGGGTTTGGAATGGTCGCTTGCTAAGATCGCTCAGGCGATTTCTGATCTGATTACGCTTCGATCGAAGAGTGCGGGCTCGGTCGTGCAACTCTCGCAAGCGTGATTGTAAATGCGATTGCCGTTTTCGTTCTGCTTTACTATCCGGCAGTACACTCTGTTGGGTCTCATTCGAATTCGAGATGGCTCTGGATGTTTTGAAATTTGATCGCGTCCCGGCGGTCGGTTGGGACGTGAATGAATCGTACACAGCGACCTTGGATTTATTGTCGGGACACGGGTCATCATTCAGGCACTCGGTGAGCCATGATCGTCTCGAGAGCAACGATGCGTGTTCTGTTTCTTCAAGTGGGCCTGCAACAGATTGCAAACTTGCAAGTTCCGCCTCAATGTCCGCCAAGTCCGATCGGATTTGTTTTACAGAACGTCGGTGATCAGGAGTGTTTGCATGTGTTGTCGTGAACGCATGAGTGCCGAGATTGTTGTGTCGGGCCGGTGATGAAGCACCCGCATGGGACAACGCGTCATCCTCAAAAGCTGATGCCATTTCAGGGGAATCTTGCGCAGAGTGATGGAGGTCAGTGCCTGCGTTGACATTCGGGGGTGATGGCTCACTTTTCCCCGATCCGCAGGATGGACGAATGTCCAGACCACTACGCACACATGCCGAAACCACCCGTGCGACGTTGGTCACTGCTGCATCAGTGATCACGCAGTCGGCGATTGCTTCGGGAATTTTGAATGACTGGATTGCGAGGTCGGCATCATTGTGGTCGCTGATGTTTTGCAACCAGCCTGTCAGTTCCACGCCAAAATTGACAGGATCTGTACCCCGTGGTTCGTATTGGATCGTCTGGCGACCGCGAGCGGTACCATCTTGTTCGCGGTAGTAGTGGACCAGTCCATGGGGACCCGCGAACACAACCCGGCCCGTTGAAGAACTCAGCATGCCAAGGGGATATTCGCGTTCAACTAGAGCGTCTCTGACGAATCGGGCCAATGCTGTTTTGCCGCTACCATCGGGAGCGTTTACGACATTGATCTGTCCCGAAAATGGTCCCAATTCGACTCGCTGTAATGGTCCGTGGGTGTCAATGTCGATGCGATCCAACAACATACCGTGGCTCCTCCGTGGCCATTCAGGTACTCCTCACGCCTTTGCGTCTGCTGAGTTCCTGCAATGTGAATTCTGCGACTTCCTTGTCGATCCGAGCTTCCCATGCCAATGTCGACGTGGTGGCTCAAGTGAACGCTGCCAGCAAGCGGCACGCTCGCTTCAACCTTAGCGAATAGTGCTGTTTCACGGAAAGAGCGAAATCCAATCTGGATGCCGATGAATCGCTAGCAAATGCACTGGATGGTGAACTTGTGCCGAAAATGGTCTTGGCGGTGTTGGTTAGCCTTTGTTACAGGGCTAAGCAGGCGGCCTTTCCCCATTCGTGGAATGGACGCTCGATGTGCTATTACAAGACAAGTTCAATGCGCTGCTCGGCAGTGCGTGATAAGCAATTGTGTCGCAGTGTGGCATGGAATGTTTGATACAGGCCTTTTTGGAATTCAGGATGTCGATTAAGACTCAATCACGCTTCTGTTCACGACCAATCACGGCTGCCTTGACGGTGGTAGTGGTAGTAACTGCTTTTGGTGGGATCATGGGCTGTCAGGATGGTCCGATGTACGCCATGAAAAATGCCAATCCTTACTACAGGTGGCACGAGTGGCAGGCAGACGAGGCATTTGGCACAACCGAGCATGAGCGTCGGGCGCAATTGGCACAATTGGCAGAAGACATTGGCGGTTACGATGCCGCTGTGCAAACCAAGTGGTTAAGTGCACTGAGTCACGTCATGGATACAGACGAGAGTGCTGAAATGCGGCGTTTGGCCGTCATGGCAGCAGGAAATGTTGATGGCTCACCATCGTTGCCGATTTTGGAAAAGGGCATGGATGATGGTAGCGTCAAAGTACGCATGCAAGCCTGTCGTGCTCTTGGCAATCAGACAACCGATGAAACCGTTTTGTTGTTGGCGAGTGCCGTCGGTTCTGAAACCAGCACCGATGTAAAGCATGCAGCGATGCGTGCGTTACAGGATCAATCCAGCCCCAAGGCTGTCGAAGCACTCCGCTTGGCACTTTCCGATCGCGATCCATCGACACAGAATTTGGCTATTGCATCTTTGAGGGGTGCGACCGGAAAAGATTATGGTGATGATCCAGAGATTTGGATTGCAGCGTTAGATGGGCAACCTGTCGAAGAACGCCCAACTCGATTTGCTGATCGCTTGCGAGAGTTGTTCTAGGCACTTTGTGCCGAACAAATGCCCGTTTTGGGTTCCAAGCAGTCACCCGAGAGGGATCCGCAATTTGGGGAGTGCTGCCCGCCTGCGTTTTCACTATCAGACGCGAATGGTTTTCATCTCTGCAGGAAATGCCTGATTGAGGCATGTTTTGAACCTCGGCAGGCAAGATGTGCGTACCACCCCCTTCCGTCCGCCTGCAACCTGAAGGAAACTAGGTGTTTTCTGATCGGTAGGCGAAATACAAGGGCGTTGTCTCGCGATGAAATATGTAATTGTGATTCCGGATGGTTGTGCTGACGAACCGATCGACGCACTTGACGGAAAAACACCATTAGAGACGGCTCGGATGCCAGTCACCGATGCGCTCGCCAAAGCAGGATCCTTGGCTTTGGCAAACAACACACCCCAGCATCTGCCTGCTGGCAGTGAGGTGGCAAATCTGTGTCTGCTCGGCTATGACCCCGATGTCTACTTCACAGGGCGTGCCCCTTTGGAAGCTGCTGCTCAGGGAATCACGCTCGGCCCCCATGACTGGGCAGTGCGGTGCAATCTGGTGACGGTGGAAGATCAAGTGATGGTTGACTTCACTGCCGATCACATCACCACGGACGAAGCAAAGCAGTTGCTGGCGTCTGCGCAGGATGCTTTGCTTGAGGATATGCCGGGCGGTGGGCGGTTTGAATTTGTACCCGGTGTGAGTTACCGGAACTTACTGATCTATCGAGGTGAGGAAGGGACGTCTCCACCGTTTTCACGGGATACAAGAACACAGGCACCACATGATTTAACCGACCTTTCTGTGGCGGATGAATTCCCTCGTGGCCCTGGCAGTGATTTGTTGGTGCGACTTATGAGTGGGTCGGCAGAATTGTTTGCCAGTCATCCGGTCAATCAGGCTCGTGTTGCTGCGGGCAAAAAACCAGCAACGAATCTTTGGCTATGGGGATTGGGTGGGGCGCCCAACTTGCCGTCATTCAAAGAACGTTATGGCGTCAACGGTGTAATGATCACGGCCGTGGATTTATTGCGTGGAATTGCGGCTTTGGCAGGTTGGTCACGTATTGAGGTAGAAGGTGCTACCGGATATCTCGATACCGATTATGCCGCCAAAGGACACGCGGCGGTGAAGGCATTAAATGACTACGACGTCGTGTGCGTGCACATCGAGGCACCTGACGAGGCGTCTCACGAGGGACGTCACGATGCAAAAGTTGAGGCTTTGGAGCAGATCGACCAGCACATTGTTGCACCGTTAGTCGACGCACTGGAACAACAAGGTGACTATCGTATCCTGATCACGCCGGATCATCCGACACCGTGTGGCACCAAAAAACACAGCCATGGCATGGTTCCACTGGTAATTACTGGTGCTGGCGTGCAAGCTGATGCTCAAAGCCAGTACGATGAAGGAGCCGCGGCGGCGAGCGGTCGCAGGTTTGATCAAGGCTGGGATCTGATGGAAGNGTTTATTCGAACCAGCTGAGTTTTATTGANGGGTGCATCGNCACAACGCCGGTGACACCAGACGCCTCTTGATNGNTNCCAAGTTTGAAGTGGTGCTGTNGAGAANGCCAAAACCAAAACCAAAACCAAAACTAATTCGNGGCCCCTGNTCAAGGCTTCGTCNNTCTTTGGNAANGGGCACCAGATCGTTTTTACACTTACCGATTTACCACTGGATTGCAGTAGCTTAAGTCTCATGTCTTTGATCGTTCAAAAGTTTGGTGGCACAAGTGTTGCGGACGTCGAAAAGATTCAGGCCGCGGCCCGAAAAGCGATTCGCGCTCAAAGGCAGGGGCATCAGGTTGTCATGGTCGTTAGCGCGATGGGAAAGAACACCGATGCGCTGCTNGGGCTNGCTGGCGAAATCTGTGATCACCCGCCTGCTCGTGAAATGGACATGNTGCTCAGTACGGGCGAACAGGTCAGCGTGGCTCTGGTTGCCATGGCAATCCACTCTCTTGGGGCCAAGGCAGTCAGTTTGACGGGTGGCCAAATTGGGATGAAGACCGACAACAGCTTCAGCAAAGCACGTATTCAGTCGATTTCGACGGAACGAATCGAAGGGCTGTTGAGCAATGGCAATATTGTTGTTGCAGCAGGATTTCAAGGCATTGATGATGATTTAAATATCACCACGTTGGGCCGCGGTGGCAGTGACACCACGGCCGTCGCTCTGGCAGCAGTTTTGGGAGCAGATGCCTGCGAGATCTACACGGACGTCGATGGTGTTTANACGACTGATCCTCGCTTGCTGCCGGANGCACGGCGAGTCGATGTGATCAGCTACGACGAAATGTTGGAATTGGCCAGCCTTGGTGCAGGGGTCATGCACAGTCGATCTATTGAGTTTGCGAAGAAGTTTGGTGTGCCAATCCACGTCAGGAGTAGCTTTTCGGATACCGAAGGCACGATGATTGTGGCTGAAGCCGAGTCTCAAACCCAGCCTGTCAGTGGAGCTGCCATGACTCCCGATGAGGCTAGAGTGACAGTGATCGGTGTCCCCGATGTCCCCGGCAAAAGTCAGCAAATCTTCTCGGCGATAGCTGCCTGTAAAATCGCNGTTGATATGGTTGTGCAGAATGTGGGGAAGAAAGGACGAGCGAATGTCTCATTCACCGTGCCAAGCGGGGAACTTGANGCGACACTCGCCGCNGTTGAGTCTGTGATGGAAGCAGTGGGTGCCGANTCCATTACGCATGACAACCAGGTCTCTAAGGTGTCCGTGGTTGGCTCCAATATGGCCACGCAAACCAGTGTTGCTTCGCGTATGTTTCGGGCGCTCGCAAACGCGGGGGTCAATATTCATATGATCACGACAAGCGAAATTAAAATCTCAACGCTGGTTCCAAAGTCGCAGGCTGCAGTGGCGTTAAGAGCTGTGCATGACGCATTTGACTTGCACAAACGTCCGCAGGATGCCCAGTCGTGGAGCGAAATCAAGAAAGATCGTGACAAAGCCGATGTGGATACGCTGGTCAGTCGCCTGAGAGATGATGCATTGGAGGCACTTACTTTGACTGGTATCTCAATCACTGAAAAACAGGCTCGTGTGACGTTGCATGGCGTACCGGATGAACCCGGTATTGCAGCTGATATGTTTGAGACGATTGGTGCGGCAGGTATCTTCATTGACATGATCGTGCAGGGATACGACGGTGATGGTGGTTCGACAAGTGTCAGCTTTACTGTCGACGACACTGCTTTGCAGGCGAGCCTTGAAGTTGCGAAAAATATCCTTGAAAAGCATGGTATGCGTGACGTTCAGGGTGGCAAAGAAATTGCCAAAGTCACTGTCAGCGGTATTGGATTGCGAAGTCACACTCACGTTGCAACGATGCTGTTTCAACAGTTGGCCGAAGATGCGATCAATGTTGAAATGATCAATACCAGNGAGTTGCAAGTGAATGCAGTGATTGACGCCAAACGTGCTGTCGATGCTGCGGAAGACTTGAAACGGGCATTCGCCGATTCATTGCTTTGATTCTATCAGACCGGTCAGTGGTTTTTAGTTAAGATGTGGGAGTCAAATTCCATTCTCGACTGTGAGTGACTGATGTCTGATCTGATTTGCCGCGCTGCCCTCCGCTTGATTTCCGGTCTGGTCGCTGNTCTGGTTGCCGTTCTCGTTACTGCACCGTTGGGTGCTGNGGACACGGCAGGGGACTTGGGTGCCAGTGCCGCAGCGGATAAGCAACCCTTCAATGTGCTTTTCATNATTTCCGATGATTTGACGGCCAACGCGCTTTCCTGTTACGGCAATACCGTATGCAAAACGCCGAACATTGATGCATTGGCAGCGCGAGGTACACGTTTTACTCGTGCCTATTGCCAGGGGACTTATTGTGGTCCCAGTCGTGCTTCTTTCATGTCTGGTTATTACCCGCACGCTACTGGCGTGCTTGGCTACAAAAACCCGCGTCCACAAATTGGTGATCGTGCAATGTGGTCCGAGCATTTCAAGAACAATGGGTACTATGCTGCCAGGGTCAGCAAGATTTTTCACATGGGAGTACCTGGTGGCGTACTCAAAGGTGGTGATGGTCGCGGTCACGATGGTGGCAATGGTGCAGACGATGCTCAGTCATGGACCGAAAGGTTCAATAGCCTGGGGCCTGAATGGAAGGCTCCGGGTGACGGGGAGACCCTTGAAAGTAATCCGAATGGAGAACGCCCGGTTGTGGGAGGAAATACCTTCGTTGTTGTTGAGGCCGATGGGGACGACCAGGTTCATTCTGATGGCATGACATCAGCAAAAGCGGTGGAATTGCTCGGGCAAGATCGTGATAAACCATTTTGGTTGGGGGTTGGCTTTGTGCGACCTCATGTCCCATTCGTGGCACCTCGGAAGTACTACAAGCCGTTTCTTCCATACTCGTCGATGACGCTACCGAAAAAACGTTCGGGTGATTGGGATGATATTCCTAAAGCGGGTATCAACTACAAAACGAGCGTCAATATGAAGATGGACATCCGACGTCAAAAAAAAGCGGTCGGCGGATATTATGCCTCGGTTGCGTTCATGGATGCCCAAGTCGGGAAAGTGCTTCGCAAACTTGACCAGCAGGGACTCAGGGACAACACCATCGTGATCTTTACCAGCGATCATGGGTACCATTTGGGAGAACATGATTTCTGGGCCAAAGTTTCACTGCGAGATGAGTCGGCTGGAGTGCCTTTGATCATTTCTGTGCCAGGCAAAAAACCGGCGGTTTGCGATAGTCTGGTTGAACTGTTGGATCTCTATCCCACCGTCTCAAAATTGTGTGGCCTGCCGGTGGAGAAAAGACTGCAAGGCAAGGACATCTCAGCCATGTTAGATAACCCAGACATTGAGGCTCGTGATGCTGCGTTTAGCGTCGCGCCGATGCGAAAAGGGTTTCTGTTGCGGGAAGATCGTTGGGCTTACATTCAATATGGTGAAGATGCATCTCGCGGCATGGAACTGTTTGATACCGTCGCTGATCCACTGCAGTTTGATAATCTAGCCGAGGCAAGTGAGTATCAAAACGTAGTCGACAGGATGCAGGCCAAGTTGGCCGCCAAGCTTGCCGAAGTGCGGGCAAATGATTTGTAGGAATCGACTTTAAATGCGATTTTGCCAGCATTGACTTTCGGGCACCAAGCAGACTGCCGCTTTTGAGGCTTAGCACTTCATGCTGGTTGTCTTCGAGTGGGTTTTGAAGTGGTTGAGCCATTGTAGGACGTCATGGTTGCTCGAGTGCGTGTCNGTCCTNGNGTNGGTTTTGAGCCCCTTGGGGTCATGTTTAGGGGTGGACTCTGTTAAAGTGTGANNGTGAATGNTGTCAGCTANGNTCCGATTCCACACGCAGAGCGATTCATGATGAATCAAGTTAAAATTGAAGACACGTTCGCTGAAGCATTTCCCATGCGCGGCACGCGGTTGATCATCACTGCCGCAGACGCAGAATTGGCTGGCATTGCTGCGGGGGAATTTTGTGGGAACGCTTCCAGCGTGATCGGATGCGATGCGGAGGCGGGGATTGAGGGAATTGTTGCCAGTGAAGACACTGTGGATGGTCGGCCTGGTGTTTCTGTTTTGGCATTTGCGTTTGATCGGGAATCACTTGAAAAAGCCGTCACTGCTCGTGTGGGTCAGAATGTGCTGACCTGCCCTACCACAGCCTGTTACTCAGGTTTGCAGAGTGAGTTAAAAAAGGATCGGATCAAAGTTGGCTCGCAACTTCGTTTCTTTGGAGATGGTTACCAGTTCTCGAAAAAACTGGAGGATCGACGGTTTTGGCGTGTTCCGGTCATGGATGGTGAGTTTTTGTGTGAGGACGTCGTCGGCACCGTCAAAGGCATCGGTGGCGGTAATCTGCTTATCTGTGGACGGTCTCAAGGAGAGGCGTTGGCTGCGGCGCGATCCGCCGTTGCTGCGATCCACTTGCTTCCCGATGTCATCATGCCGTTCCCTTCCGGGATTGTTCGAAGTGGTTCTAAGGTCGGGTCAAAATATAAGCCGCTAAAGGCGAGTACCAGCGAGAAATGGTGTCCCTCTTTGCGTGGGCAAACCGAAACTGCACTTCTACAGGACGAACAGGCCGTTTACGAAATCGTCATCGATGGTTTGTCTGAGCGGGCAGTTGCTGCAGCCATGTCGTCTGGGCTTAAAGCGGCTGCTGAGTCAGTGGGTGTAACGCGAATTTCGGCAGGAAACTATGGTGGGAAGTTAGGTCCTCATCATTTCCATCTGCACCAGCTGGAAGCACAGTTGCTGCCCACCAGTTGAATCTTGGGTGGGAGTCGTTGATTTGACGCAGCAGATTGCGCTAGGATGAACGATCCCGTGCGGCATACGTGCAAAAAATCGCGGCTTTTCTACAAGACGGGTAAGTGGACGTCGACGATAATAGGAGGTGATGCTACTGCGAGGCCAAATGCCGCGAGGTCAAAGATGAGACGAACGGTTGGGAAATATTAAACGGGCATCAATTAGCAGGCATCAATTAGCAGCCATCAATTAGCAGGCATCAATTAGCAGGCATCGATAAACAGGGGCAAAGTACTGCTGCGGCCCTGCTAAGATCCCCGTATTGAATCCACCTGCTGGGTCTGGCCGAATCGAGCTCGATTAGCATTGCAGCGAAATTGGGCACTTCCTTAAACTCAAAGCATCCGTCCTACCACCGACAAAGAGTCTGGAATGTCTGCGAAACGCTACCTGCTGAACCCAATGCGAACGGCCAAACAGGGGGTTCAAGTGAATGTGGGAAAAGACAGAGACGAATATATTGAGATCACTACCACGTTATCGATCCATGCCGATGATATGGCTGAGATTGGTGTGTCTGATGGTGATCGTGTGTTGGTCAAAACCGAGTTTGGTGAGGCCGAGTTCGGGTGCCAGACTGCCAAAGTTCCAGCGGGCATGATTTTTGTTCCCTATGGTCCACCGACCTGTCAATTGATGGG
>PAUV01000051.1 GCA_002712845.1 Rhodopirellula sp.
CAGGAAGTCACCGGGATGCAATTCAGTGCTGTCTTTGACAACTCGGAAGATAACCCGGTGAATCCTGATCCCAACGCGACAGTGTTTTGGGGTGATCAGACTTGGGAAGAAATGGCAATGACGATAGTGACTGTCGCAGTGCCTTTGAATAAGTCACGTCCGCTAATTCAAGCCAAAGTCGTTCAGCACTGGAGTCCGGATGATCTTGAGGCAGCTTCAGATTATGCGGCACGCTATATGAAACGCCTCGATACTAACGACGATGGAGTGGTTACCCGAGGTGAACTGCCCAAGTCGGTTCCCGCTCGTGCTTTCTGGCGCATGAGTGGCAATGACGGCACGTTGACCGTTGAAGATGTCGAACGTCAGTATTTGCAACGCCGTTCAGGTCGTTGAGGCAGTTTCGCAGGATGACCTTTTGTGTTTAGTCGCTTTGGAGTTCTGGCTGATTGGATCATCGCTCATCGGTGGTTCACGACGCTTCTGTTGGTCACTTGGACTGCGCTGATGGCGATTGGCCATTATGATCCCAGTATCCTGTTCCCGGAGCCGACTTACACAGATCAAGGAAATCGACGGGGCGGGGAGGCGGCAGGATTTCAGGCACGCCAAAGTGAGCCTGTACCCGATGTTGAGCCTTTGCGAGTTGATCTTGGTAACGTGATTGTTGTTGCACGCTCAGATGGTTTTTTTTCTGGGCAGGGTGTAAAAGCGATGCGAGCTGTGGTGAACTCACTTGAGGAGTTGGATCAGGTGAGCAGTGTGGTCTGGATGGACCGTGCACCACCTTTGAATATTTTCAGCCTTTCACAACCTCTTTTGCCGCAGGGCGAGGCATCACCTGAACGGCTGAGCGACGCTCGGGAACGGGCCTTGGCCAATCCGCTGGTCGTTGGGCAACTGCTGTCGCCCGACGCACGAACGATGTTGTTGATGGTTAATCTTGATTGGCTCTTTGTTCAACAGGATTCGGATTGCACAGATCGCTTGCGTGATGCTGCAGTGGAAGCGGCCGCTGAATTTCCCGAAGTCGATATTTCGTTTCAGGTCACCGGCCAGGTTCCGATCTCGATCAGTCGCTCGACCAGCACGAGGAAGAACGAAATCAAGTATCAGTTGATTGGTTACTCCATCGCGTTACTCACCGCACTTGTTTTGTTTCGTGGGGTTGTCTCCGTCATCATTGTGGGACTTGCTCCCGCTTTTGGGGTTTTTTGGACGCTCGGTCTGCTGCATTTTCTCGGGTTTGATAACAATCCGTTCAATTCGGTGATTGTCCCAGTCTTGCTGTGCATGGTTGGATTTACCGATGGAGTGCACATGATGGTGCAAATCCGGAGGCATCGGGCTAATGGGGGCTCGGCGGTTGAGGCGGCACGCAAGTCAATTCGTGAAGTCGGTTTGGCGTGCTGGATGACTTCTTTGACGACCGCGATCGGATTTGGATCGCTCATGACAGCGAGGCATGAGGTTGTCCGAGAATTTGGTTACTGCTGTGTGATTGGTGTGCTGATGACCTTCGTCTCGGTGATCACCATCATTCCTCTTGCCTGTGCCAGTCGTCTCGGTCGCAATGTTCATGCAGGGGTGGGCAAGAATCTTGTCGATCAGAATCTTAGCAGGATATCCGTGATCATTGATTATGTGCTGCAGCGCTGTCGGGTATTCAGCTGGATTGCGATTGCTGGAACTTTCGTGCTTGCTATTTGTACCTTGCAGATGCGTCCCGATGAAAAACTGACAAGCAGCATGGCAGCCAACTCGGAGCCCGTGATCGCGTTGAAGCATGTCGATGAAAGTTTCGGTGGCATGATGACCGCCGAGGTTTTGGTGCAGTGGAATGCAAACGTCGATTCGACAGATGGAAAAATTGCCGAGGTTTTGTCGGAGGTCGATGCCATCCTGAAGAGTGAACCACTGGTTGGGAATCCACTTTCTATCTGTGATTTTATTGATGCTCTGCCTGGTGACGGTGATGCATCGACACGCATGTCGTTATTGGATCTGTTGCCACCGCCATTGAAACGTGCCTATTACACGCCAGAGCGAGGTAGGGCTGTCGTTCGCTTTCGGATTCAGGATATCGGTATCGCGGCTTATGGACCTGTTTTTGAACGTGTTCAATTCAAGTTGGTAGAGTTGCAATCCCAACGCCAGGATTTTCAAATCAGACTGACTGGCGGTGCTGTTGAACGCTGGGAGAATCTTTATCAAATTGTGGTCGATCTGGCGATCAGTCTGGGAACTGCCAGTTTGATTATCTTCATGGTGCTTGCCGTCGTTTATCGATCTTTGCGACTGGGACTGATCTCGATTGTCCCCAACGTGTTTCCGCTTGCCATCACAGGGACATTGCTTTGGTTGTTTGGTCAGAGTCTCGAGATTGTGAGTGTCTGTGCTTTTACTGTTTGTTTGGGAATCGCCGTCGATGATACGATCCATTTTCTGACGCGTTATCGAGAAGAAGAGTGTAAAACTGAAGATCGCAGACTGGCCATTCGGCGATCGTTTGTCGGAGTTGGCACGGCGTTGATCATGACCACGGTGGTTTTGATCATTGGTTTCAGTACAGCACTGTTGAGTGATTCCCGCGATCACCGTATCTTTGCGATCATGGGAATCCTGACCATCGGCAGTGCGTTATTCGCTGACCTGGTTTTTCTGCCCGCCCTGCTTTTGCGGTTTGGCGGAACCCGAAAAAATGTGGTGAACGGGAATGGGAATGATGAAGCATGAACAAGATTGGATCGCGAGCATCCGTGAGCATGCGGCGCGACTGAATCCGGATTGGGTGGCAATGCGACGCCACCTGCACCAGTATCCAGAACTCTCCAATCACGAATTTCTAACCACTGAATATCTGGTGACCGCCTTTGAGCGACTTGGTCTACCCACTCATGTGTCCGGCGAGGGGCGTGGGCTGACTGCTGATCTTGTGTCTGCGACCGAGTTGGCCAACGGGCTGTGCATTGCAATCCGCGGCGACATTGATGCATTGCCAATCCATGATTCCAAGCTGGTTGATTACCGTAGTCGTCGCGATGGGGTCATGCACGCTTGTGGACATGACGTGCACGCCACCATTGTGTTTGGAGCCATGCAAGTGCTTTCAGCCATGGAAGCTGCAGGCGAATTGCCATGGCCGGTGTCTGTGCGGGCCATCCTGCAGCCCGCGGAAGAGCTAGCCATTGGTGCCCGGCACATGATTCATCACCACGCTTTGAGAGGCGTGGATGCTATTCTTGCATTGCATGTCGATCCCACTCGATTGGTTGGCTGCATTGGTTTGCGCAAAGGTACCTTGGCTGCTGCTTGCGATACGATTCATCTTCAGATTCATGGCAAGGGTGGGCATGGAGCACGGCCACAGATGACGAATGATCCAATCGACGCGGCGACTCACTGGGTGCAGTCAGCGTTTCGCCGAATTGCCCGCACCGCAGATCCACACGAGACAGTGGTGTTTTCAGTGGGGCAAATCGACGCTGGGCACAGTGCAAACGTGATTCCTGACAATGCCAGTCTGTCTGGGTCATTAAGATCGCTGGATCAAGAAAGTAGACGAGTAGCTCTGGAAACTCTTGAGGATGTTTGTGAGGCCATACAGCGCGAATCAGGGTGCAAGCTGGAAATGAGGCTGGGTGCCTCGGCTCCGGCTGTTGTCAACGATGCAAAGCTGGTTGACCTGATGGTTGCAAGTATTGGGCAAACACTTTCCGCAGGAGCTGTTGAGTGGATTGAGCAGCCGAGCATGGGGAGCGAAGATTTTTCTTATTACCTTGAGCATGTGCCTGGGGCGATGTTGCGACTTGGGGTCAGTGGTGAGCAAGTCGGTAACGCTCCGCTACACACGGCGGCATTTGATATCGACGAGCGGGCTCTTGCGATTGGAAGTCAGCTTTTTGCCGCCACGGTGATTCACTATTTCGATCCTGCCAATCAAGCCTGAGTCGGTTGAACAGCTTAATACGCCGCACCGCGTGGATTTGTTTCGTAGAATGGGTGTGAAGACGAGACGTGTTTTGACACACACCGCAGACGTGTATTGATGAACAATTTGTTGGAGCATCGAGATGGCAAAACTTGAATTCACGCCAAACGCCTCTCCTACCATTGGCGTGGAACTTGAGCTTGGGATTGTTCATGGCGAAACTTTCCAATTGGAAAGTGGTTGCAGCCGTATGATTGAACGTTTGCCCGTAGAAGTGGCGAATGAAGTCAAGCACGAGTTGATGCAATGTTGTGTTGAGGTGATTAGTGGCGTTTGTCATACCGTCAGAGATGCACGGGGTGACTTGTCGGCAAAACTCAGGCAAGTGGAACAGGCAGCTGATGCGGAGGGTTTGAAGTTGTGGTGGGGGGCCACTCATCCCTTTGGTTTGTGGGAGGATCAGCACGTTACAGATACGCCTCGGTATCACAATCTCATGCAGCTGCTGCAGGAACTGGCTCGCCGAATGATTACCTTTGGACTGCATGTGCATGTGGGGGTCGATACGGGTGATAAAGCAGTCATGATCTGTGATCGAATCATGCAGCATTTGCCGACATTGTTGGCGTTGTCAGCCAGTAGCCCTTATTGGCAGACACGAGATACTGGGTTGCATTCGCATCGATCGAAACTGATGGAGGGATTGCCAACTGCCGGTTTGCCAACATTGATGCGAAACTGGAGCGAATATGTGTGGTTGGTGAATCACATGGTCGAAACAGGATTCATTAATACGATTCGGGAGATCTGGTGGGATGTTCGGCCGCATCATAATTTTGGGACGGTCGAGGTACGTGTGTGTGACATGCCAGGCAATCTGGATCATGTGTGTGGTTTGACGGCGTTGATTCAGTGTCTGGTCAAAAAATTAAGTGATGAGATCGATGAGGGAACTTATCAGTTCGATTGCCATCCCATGATGGTCAGGCAGAACAAGTGGCGGGCGGCGAGATATGGCATGTCCGCCAAGTTGGTTCATGCGCGAGATTATCGTGTCGAACCAGTCACGCAAATTGCCTGCGATCTGGTTGATCGCCTTCGAAATGTCGCTCAAGATCTTGGTTGTGAAGATGACCTCCTGTATGTCAAGGAAATCACCCGGGGAGATGGCTGGGCTGATCGCCAACGCGAAGTGATGGAGTCGACGGGCAGTCCGGCGGCAGTCGTTGAACAACTCTCAAATCTGGCCAGATTGAGTGATTTTCAGTTGGATACTAGACGATGAGTTCTGATCTCTTGATTGAATCGTTGGACCTCAATGGCTTGCACAAACTGGCATCCCGGCTCGTTCAGTGTTTGCCCGGGCGGGTGACGATCGGTTTGGTGGGGACACTGGGGGCGGGGAAAACGACACTGGTTCAAGCGATTTCAAGTGCGATTGGGGTAGATCGGGCAGATGTGACCAGTCCTACCTTTACCCTGTTGCAGTCACATCATGGCGGCGATCAGACTCTGCATCATCTGGATGCCTATCGGGTAGCAGATGAAGACGAATTCCTCGAACTTGGAGTCGAGGAACTATTTGATCAGGAACAGGCATGGACTCTGATTGAATGGGCTGATCGAGTTAAGGACGTGATGCCGCGAAATTCGTTATGGTTACAGATTCTCATCGAGCCGCAGCCGGACACTCGATCTGTCAAAATCTGGACCGACGATCACGAACTGTCGCAGGCACTCAAAACGGCACTACGAGAAATGATGCCCAAAGGCTAAGCTGCAGGGATAGCCGATGGACCAGCAAAACGAATCTCTGCCGATTGTTCGCCCACTGCCAGACGATGTCTGTTTGGTAGAGATGTTTTCGCGTCTGTCCCTACTGCCCGGGTGCCTGTGGCTTGACTCTGTGTCGCGTGGCCCCCGCGATCCTCACGGGCAGCCGATTGGGCGATACAGCTTTTTGACCGCTGATCCCATCAAATCACTCGTGGCATTTGCAGGTGATCCCGACCCATGGCCTGTGCTCGCTCAATGGTGCGACGCACTGCCCAATGACCATGATCCCTCTCTGCCTTCGTTTCAGGGGGGGATCGCAGGGTTGATCGGTTATGAAGCAGCGACTTGGTTGGAATCGGTGGGAATGCCTGAGGCCAATGATCTACCAACTCCCGCCATCTCGCTCGGTTTGTACGACTGGAGCATCGCGTTTGATCATCAGCTCGGAAAAGGGTGGCTGATCAGTCAAGGATTATCCGCTACTGATCCAAGCCAGCGACTTTCAGTCGCGGTGCAACGAGCTGATTACGTTCAACAGTGGTTGTTTGGAAGTCATGACACAGATGTTTTGGAAGCAGANCGAACNCAAGTCGATCCCACAGCCTCCGAATTANAAGGCGGTGACTCAACGGAGNGTGACTCAANGGGGGCTGGNTTGCCACAAGCNGANNGATCAATTGACCGTCACCCAGCGTCAGTTCCTTTGCATCAGCAATTTCCAACTGNTCATCCTTTTGTGACCAGTAATTTTACAAGTGAGAAGTTTCAGCAGAGTATTACTGAGGTGGTGAACGCAATTCGAAAGGGTGATTCATTTCAAGTCAATTTGGCCCAGCGTTTGTTGGTGCAGCAGCACCTCAAATCGCCGGATTTGTATCTTCGCCTGCGTGAAAAGAATCCGGCGCCCTTCAGTGCTTATTACGGGGGTGATGGTTTTACTGTTTTGAGTAGCTCGCCGGAGGGCTTTTTACAGGTCCGCGGTTCCTTGGTCGAAACCAGGCCCATCAAAGGCACGGTACCTCGGACAGGGCATGATTCAACAGACCATGCCTTGGCTGAAGAGCTTACCGAGAGTGAGAAGGATCGCGCAGAGAATGTGATGATCGTTGATTTGATGCGAAACGATCTTTCTCGTGTCTGTCGTGATGACAGCGTTCGTGTTCAGCAGCTTTGTGAGTTGGAAAAATACGAGTTTGTTCAACATCTCGTCTCGGTCGTAAGTGGAGAATTACTGGACGGCAAAACCGTCGTTGATCTGCTTCGGGTTTGTTTTCCGGGAGGCAGTGTGACTGGAGCACCGAAAATTGAGGCAATGCGGACGATTGCTCGGATGGAACCAAATCCTCGAGGTCCCTATTGCGGCTCAATTGGTTACATCAGCTGCGGGGGTGATGCTGATTTCAATATTCTGATTCGAACAATCACTGCTGCTCATGGACAATGGCAAATTCCTGTCGGCGGCGGTATCACTGCTCGCAGCTTACCCGATGCGGAGGAAGCCGAGACGTGGGACAAGGCCAAGGGAATGTTGCGAGCAGTTGAGTCTGTTTAACTGCTTCAAGTTGTGTTTCTGGTTCCCTTCTTTTCTCGCTGTGGATGAAGCTATTGGTTTGCAGGCAGACTCTGGTCAGCGGTAACGGCTTTGGCGTGTGTGCGTCGATAACTTGCGGGAATGGGTGGTCTAGCAGGGCAAGGTGGAATGGGATAGGCAGTGTGAGTAATTTGATTGACTTGCACGATTCGGTTTTATTCAGCAGCCATCGAGCTGTTTGTTGATGTTGATGTGATCCGCTGGTGATGGTTTTGTGTTGCGAATACTAAAGATGCATCGCGGCTGCGGATTTGTGCAAAACATTTTCTTTGGGGTTTCCAGACGTGTTCCTTTGCGAAGGGCAAGTGAGCGCGAATGACGTGTTCGTTCGTTGGGCTGCTTGTTCTCGAATACGCGTTTTGCCTGCTTTTTGTTGCATTAGCTGGATTCGGTAGTGTTCTGTAATTGATCTTGTCAGGCTTGGGTTCTTTGCGTGAATCCCCCTCTGCTGACTGTGGTTCAAATAGCGAACAAAGGGTGAATGTGACCCGTCCTATGTCACTCCCACGATGAAAAAAGTTTGTCGTATTTGAAAAACAGTCATAGACTCAAAGCCTATTCACTTGGGTCGCTGCCCATGACCAACCAATCTTTTCTACACAGGTCAAGACAATGCAAATTCGCTTTCGTGAGCTTTTAGGCTCCCGTCGTTCTGATCGCGCGCAACGCAAACGTCGCGCGCGTCGTCGGGTGCAACTCGAATCCCTCGAGCAACGGATCACAATGACCGCATCAAGCGGCATGGGGGCTTCGTCGGATTTGATATCCGGATTCAATTCGGCAGCNAGTGATTCAAATTCTGGTTCCGACATGCGGGCTGATATACCGGACCAGGTGTTTGCTCCCTATGTCGATACCACTCTTTGGCCACCATTCGACTTTGTTGAGCTCGCCAAAGATGAGGGAGTCAAGTATGTCACGCTGGCATTTGTTGTGGCTGATCCGGCAACCAGTGAACCCAGTTGGGGTGGCTACTACAGTGTCGATTCCGGTTACCGCGGCGATCAAATCGATGCTTTNCGTGACCTGGGTGGGGAAGTCCTTGTTTCATTTGGCGGNGCCGCAGGGACGCCNCTTGCTGCTGCAATCACTGATGTCGATGACTTNACNCAGGCTTACCANGCAGTTGTTGATCAATACGAACTGACNTGGATCGATTTTGATGTTGAAGGATCATGGGTTGCAGACGAGGTTTCAATCGATCGTCGATCTCAGGCCATTCGAAATCTGCAGGATCAGGCCGCCATCGATGGCAGGCCTTTGGAAGTCTGGTTCACTTTGCCTGTGCTACCAAGCGGATTGACCAATGATGGTTTGTACGTGGTTGAGTCGGCACTCAGTTATGGCGTCGATATCGGTGGCGTCAATATCATGGCCATGGACTATGGCGATTCAGCTGCCCCCAACCCAGATGGACAAATGGGTGATTACGCCATTCAGGCAGCCGAAAGCCTGTTTGATCAGATGCGAGGTGCGTATGACGCTGCAGGTGTTCAAGTAACNGATNCCGAACTATGGAGCCTCGTGGGGGTCACTCCCATGATTGGGCAGAATGATGTCATGTCAGAACGGTTTTATCTGGAAGACGCTGAAAAACTTTTGGACTTCGCTGATGAAGTGGGGATGGGATTTCTTTCGGCATGGTCAGCAAATCGTGATGCTCCCTGTGAAACGTTTGGAACACTGGCGCTGACTTGTAGTGGTGTGCCCCAAGAGCCTTTTGAATTCGCGCAAACCCTGGGGCAATTCACTGTTGGCGGTGGTGACACCGGCACGGGAGACAATGGCAGTGGGGACAATAGCAGTGGGGATAATGGCGGCAATGATCCGGGCACTGATGATTCAGGACTGGGCGATCTCCAAGGAAAGGTCTTCCCTGTAAATCCTGCCGGACCCGATATCATCAACTTCAATCCTGATGAGGATCGGCTCGACTTTGGTGATATCTCCGTTCACAACCTGATCCTTGGGAAATTGGAAAGTGGGGAAATTGCAATTGTAAATCCTTGGGCGTGGACTCCTGAATACCAAGTCGTCAAGGATCGCAGTTTTACCGATTTGAGTATTCACAATTATGGTGTGGTCGCTAACGAACATTTGCGTCAGGACATTGGTGGGATTGTTTCGTGGGAGCAAGGCGTGGGGCCACGGGAGTCTGATACGGTCTATGTCCGTTCACACGAGTACGGTGTACAAGAACGAGTCGATGATTTTGACCCAGAAACGACAAAGCTAAGTTTCCTTTACTTTGGGACACGNGAACGCCTGAGCGTAGAGGACACACCGGAGGGCGTACTTATTTCGGTTCTGCCAACGAACCAGAGTGTGTTATTGGCTGGAATTACAAAGAGTGATTTGGTACCTGCCAACATTGAGTTNCACCATGATCAAATTGTCGAAGATCAGTTGGAGTTGCAATTTGGTTTCACTGTNGACGAATTGACGCTGGTGAGCCGATCAGAGTTGCTGACTCCGGCAGCGCCCGCCGGAGAGACGACTGATGGAAACCAGACCCGTCCAGGAAGTGGGAATTCCCATGACCATGGAAATCATGACCACGGTGGCGGCATGGATGGCATGATGCCATCCATATCAGTGGTTGATGTGGTCATGAATGAAGGAACCACCGGCAATGTTTCCAGTGGAGCACTTTCAACGCTCGGAAATCAGATTGTTGATGAATCAGGGCAANCTGTGCGTCTTGCAGGCGTGAACTGGTTTGGGTTCGAGACGACTAATTTTGCTCCTCATGGCCTGTGGAGCAGGGGCTACGTCGAAATGATGGATCAGATGAAGGCTGAAGGATTCAACACCATTCGGATGCCGTTCAGTGACGAACTTTTCGACGCGGGAAGTACCCCCAATGGTATTGATTTCGGCAAGAATCCTGATTTGCAGGGACTGAGTGGTCTGGAAATCATGGACCGGGTCGTGGCACAGGCTGACGAACTTGGCATGCGTGTGATTTTGGACCATCACCGTTCTGAGGCGGGAAACAGCGCCAACGAATCCGGGCTTTGGTATTCCGCTGAGTATCCTGAATCTGTCTGGATCGATCACCTGACACAGTTGGCAACTCGGTACGCCAAGAACAGTTCAGTGGTCGGAATNGATTTGCATAATGAGCCTCACGGTGGTGCAACCTGGGGNGATGGTTCAGCTAACGACTGGCGTCTGGCAGCAGAAAGGGCAGGCAATGCTGTGTTGGCCGCGAATCCGAACCTGTTGATCATTGTCGAAGGTGTAGAAACAGCTTCCTCCGGGTCTTACTGGTGGGGAGGGAACCTGTCCANTGCCGGTGACGCGCCGGTGCGTTTGGATGTGGAAAATCGACTTGTCTATTCTGCCCACGATTATCCGGCCAGCGTCTACCAGCAGGATTATTTCAACGATCCTGCTTATCCAAATAACCTTACGGAAGTTTGGAATGAAAACTGGGGCTATCTGTTCCGTGATGGGATTGCACCCGTCTTGCTGGGTGAGTTTGGTAGCAAACTCGAAACNGCTAGCGACCAGCAGTGGTTCGATAGCATGGTTGAGTACCTCAAAGGCGATCTTGATGGCGATGGTGATTACGATCTTCAAGCCGGCCAAGAGGGAATCAGTTGGACCTACTGGTCATGGAATCCGAACTCGGGTGACACCGGTGGTATTCTCAAGGATGACTGGCAAACCATTCATGACAATAAAGTGGATGGCTTGGAACCTGTGCAGTCAGATTTTGCAGAAACCGANGGAGACACATCAAGCGTCGCTCTCGTGACGGTCAGCTTGTCTGCTGCATCGATGCACACTGCAACGGTGGAGTACTCCACTGCTGATGGAACTGCTCTTTCTGAAAGTGACTACACAGCCACCAGTGGAACGCTTACGTTTCTTCCCGGTGAAGTCACNAAAACGATTCAGGTTTATGTGAATCCAGATGCAGTGGTTGAGCCAGACGAACTGTTTTTTGTCAATCTGACGAATGCGGCTCATGCTACGCTAGCCGATGCAAATGCAATGATCACCATCGTGGACGACGATAATACCGAACCCTCGTTGCCCACGCTTAGTGTCAGCGATGCAAGCGTGACAGAAGGTGACACAGATACCACTTCGATGTCCTTCACGGTGGCATTGTCAAAAGTTGCCTCAGAAGATGTGGCATTTGACTATGCAACAGCATCAGGTTCCGCGGTTGCACCCGGTGATTACAACAATGCAACGGGAACTTTGACCATCGCCGCAGGGCAGATGGAACAGACGATCGTAGTGGAAGTGAACGGTGATCTGCTTGAGGAAGGCAGAGAGTCGTTCCAAGTCAATTTGAGCAATGCCGTCAATGCAACTCTAGCCGATTCAAACGCTGAAGGCACAATTGTGGACAACGATCAGACCGTTGTTCCAGCCGGGTTCTCCTATCGGACTACCGATGACTGGGGCAGCGGTTTCAATGGCGAGATTACATTGACCAATCGTGGAGATGAAGCGTGGTCAGGATGGCGACTTGAATTTGACTGGACTCATGAGGTCAGCCAGGTTTGGAACGCTCTTCTCATCGAAAGCTCAGATGGCAGTTTCGTAGTTGATAACGAATTCTGGAATGGTGCGGTGGGACCTGGGCAGAGTGTGATCATTGGTTTGGGTGGCAGTCCTGGCAACGTCACAACCATTCCGTCGAACGTTTATGTCAATGGTGTCGCGGCCGATGTCGGGCAGGCAGCACCAACGCTGTCAGTCGCTGACGTCACTTTGGACGAGGGTGACTCGGGGGCGACTGTTGCCGATGTCGTCGTTTCGCTTTCGAAAGTCGCCAGCGAAGATGTTACCGTGAATTACAGCACTCAGGACGGATCAGCAATGGCTGGTTCAGACTATGAGAGCAAAATGGGAACGGTGACGATACCTGCCGGCAGTCTGTCTGCGGTGCTTGCACTGAACATCAGTGGAGATCTGGATGTTGAAGCGAACGAAACTTTGACGGTTCAGCTCTCCGCACCGCAGGGTGCTGAGATTGCCAACGGCGTTGCAACGGTAACGATTCAGAATGATGATTCCACGTCGTCCAACAGTTCTGCTGAGTACCGAACTATTGATGATTGGGGCTCGGGATTTACTGGCGAGCTGAAGTTGACCAATCTCACTGATCAGGCTTGGGATGGCTGGGAAGTAGAGTTCGATTGGGAACACAACCTGACACAGTTTTGGAGTTCAACGTTGGTGAGTCGGTCAGGCGAGCACTACGTGGTCAAGAATGAGTCCTGGAATGCGAGAGTGGAGCCTGGTGCAAGTGTGACTCTTGGCTTTAGTGGCAATCCGGGGAACGTAGTCACGAGCCCACGTAATATCGTGATCAACGGGGAAGGTGCAGGAGGAAACGATGGATCCAATAATGATCCGATTGAAATGACGGTCAGTGATGCCGCGATGATGGAACCAGATGCGGGAAGTGAAGCACTTGGCTTCACTGTTAAGCTGTCAAAAGCTGTGCCCGCAGGACAGGAAACATCAGTCGATTACACAACCGTGGCTGGGACCGCAAATGCCGATGAGGACTTTGTGCCCACTCAAGGAACATTGACCTTCTTGCCCGGCGAGATGGAGAAAACGATTGAGGTTCTGGTCAAAGGTGATAAAGCAGTGGAAGCTGACGAAACCTTTGAAGTCGCTCTGAGCCAAGTTGTAAATGCCAACTTGGCCGACAGCACCGCGGTTGGGACGATTCAGAATAATGATTCGGAAGCTTCGTCTGGCGATGTCGACTGGAGTGTTTCCAGTGAATGGGGCACGGGTTACGTTGCGTCGATTGTGATCACGAACAGTGGTGAGCAGTCGTGGACTGACTGGGAACTGGAGTTTGATTCACCTCACGAGATCGCGAGTATCTGGGGCGCAGAAATTGTGAGTCACGAAGGCACTCGTTACCGCCTTCGATCTTTGTCTTGGAACGGTTCGGTGGCGCCCGGAGGAAGCGTGAATATTGGCTATCAGGTCAATACTGGCGGTCCTCTTGAGCCAACCAACTTTGATTTAAAGACGACTTGAGCATGTTGTTACTGCAGAGTGCAGGACTCATTCGAGATGCACTCTGCGTTTCATGATCTCAGTTGGCTTTGTTGTCGTGGTGAGCACAGTGTAATAGCTGTGCTCGCCGTGAGTGATTCGTTTTTTGTCTGTCATGCGTCGAGTATTCGCATTGTTTGCTCTCTGCGACCCACTCTCTGTATCTAGAGAGTGATGTTTGGGAAAACGCTTCGATTGTGTTGCTGGCGGCTGTGTTGCTATCAGGCTGCCAATTGTTTTGGCGTGCGTGTTTCGTTGTGTTCGCACTTACGCTGCTTTGCTTTCGGATTGTCGTTCTCCAGGGACAGATCTTGTTCCGGTNTAANTGGGNCGNANGTTTGCCCGGCGTGAAAAGAATTTCGTCAGCGTAACGTGAGGGAGAACTTATGAAGGTTGANCAACGAAGAGAAAAACGTCGTCGTGAAANAAAAAGAAGACGNAGGTCAAATCTTCTGCAGTCNTTGGAANCNAGGATGTTGTTGGCATCTGATTTNGGGCANTCAGATTCAATGCTNACNGGAGGNTCTGGGNATGACCACGACAGTCGCTTNGTTCGGTTGATTGANNCNGGGCAAATCGCTGCCAGNCCACTCAGTGGATCCCGCGTTCCTNCCAGTTCCAGTGGNGCACCACTANCGCCGTTGATCGATNCCAGTTTTGATCAGCCAGTGCCGTCCANGGATTGGTGGAGTTCGGTGCAGTTTCCCGCATTTGGTAATGCCTTTTCAGCACCCCTTCATGCCCATCCTTTGACGTTGGAAGCCACTTCGAGAGGCTTGCTCTTTGGAGCACCATCGAGCTTTAATGGATTCAGCACAGGGGCAACAACTGGCGAGGCCAAAGCAACTCAGCGCTACGATTTGCAGGTCGATATTTCTGCCGCAGGGATGGCAAGTGATTTCGCATTGAAAAGCTACAGTGATTGGGCATTTACCGGGGTGTGGCGTGGGACGACAAATGAAATGGAGCTGACTGCCGCCCAAGGTTCTCCTTTTGCGTGGCTTTCGAATGTCGACGTTGGTGACGCCGTGGTGCGAATACAAGGAAGTCCAGAATTCGTACAGGTTGATGGGAACGAGGCATTTGTCAGAGTTAACGGTCGAACTTCTTTTGTGCTGGCGCCACCAAGTGTGGAAATTCGCGCCGTTGCTGGTGGTTTGATGTTCCTGAGTGATCCAGCAGTTTTCGCAGCAAATTCCAACTATCTGGTGTTGGGAATGTTGCCCGAAGACACTCCGCAGATTCGGCAGGAATTTTTAAGTGTTGCTTTGAATCGGCCAGCTCAAACGCATTTCGAGCATGCAAGAACCGACGACGGATTCAATTTGCGGGTGGGGTACGAGTATTTCACCGAGGATGGAAATCCAGCTGAGACCATTCTTGCGTTGTATCCACACTTGTCACGATTGTCGGATGATATTTCAACGGTCAGTAGTGAAGGCTATTTGAGTCCACGCGGGCCTATGCACCCGATCAAGACGGGCAGCGTCGAATTCGATTTGCCAGCACGGGGGGTATTGCCCAATCTGCCACCTCTGCTGAATGAGACGCAAAGAGATGAGTTGTCGGATTTGATTCGGGCTGATGACAACGCAAGTGATCCTGCCAGATATCTCTCCGGATTTTATGACACCTATTGGTCGGGCAAGGCGATGCTGAAACTATCGCAATTGGCCCAGATGGCTGAAGTGGTAGGTGAAATTGAAATCCGCGATCGGATTCTGAATGCGATCAAGGATGAACTTAACGATTGGTTTCGGACGACCGGAGAATCAGGGGACAAACACTTTGCCTACAACGCTCAGTGGAACACATTGCAGGGATACCCTGATAGCTTTGGATCAGCAGGTGATCTGAACGATCATCATTTTCATTACGGATACTTTGTTCATGCAGCAGCGTTAGTCGGGTTAGTCGACCCCGCTTGGGCTATTGAAAATCGCGACATGGTTGACTTGCTGATCGCGGACGTAGCAGGACATGATCCAAGCAGCGTCTCGTTTCCAGAATTACGAAGCTTTAGCCCAATGGCTGGGCATTCGTGGGCGTCAGGTCATGGTGCATTCAGCAGCGGTAACAATCAGGAATCGAGCAGCGAAGCGATGAATTTTGCTACCGGAGTGACTCTTTGGGGCGAGGCAATTGGAAATAACGAAACTCGCCAACTGGGACAAATGCTCTATAGCGTTGAGGCTGAGGCGATTGCTGAGTATTGGTTTGGCCGTTACGGAACGGTTTACCCGGAATCTTACGACCATGAATCGGTGGGAATGGTCTGGGGTGATGGTGCCGCTCACGCAACCTGGTTTTCTGCGGAACCAGAATTGATCAAGGGGATTAATTTCCTGCCATTCCATGGCGGCTCGCTTTATCTTTCTGAAATGGCAGCAGATTCCGCCGCTTTATTGGTAGAGATCGAACAGCTCAATGGCGGGCCCGCTGATGATTGGCCCGGCATCGTTCTGCAGTATGAAGCTTTGGTCGATCCTGCCGCTGCAACAACACGCTATCAGCAGCAAACTCCTGAATATGAAGCAGGGCAAAGCCCGGCATACACGTTCTTCTGGGTAAGCGTGCTTGGAAATTTGGGGACACCCATTTCGCATGTCCGCGGTGATCATCCTGTTTCAGCGGTCTTTGAAAACGAAAATGTGCTTACCTATTCAGCGCACAATGCATCCCCGGAGGTGATCACTGTAAGTTTTAATGATGGCGTCTCATTCAATGTGCAGCCTGGTGAGTCGGCCACGCGTCAGCGTGTGCAGGGCTCTGAGATGCTGACTGATCCTTTTGCGGACGGTGCCACTGAACCGGGAACAGACCAAGGGAATTATGACGTCGTTGAATCAGTGGGATCAGTTGACCTCCTGGTAGAACGAGAAACCGGCATAGCATTTGTTGCCCGTGACTTGGAAGCCCCGGTCTCGGTGACTCGATACGGTCAGTGGTGGGATGGTGATATCCCTCTTAAACGTGGTGATTGGCAATTGATTGCTGCGGCGGAAGACTCTCTTGGGCGGCTCCGTGTTCTCGACGTTAATCCATCAGCTGTGAATAGTTATGGATGGATTCTCGACGACTCAGGTTTGTTCATTGGCGAAGATGTTTACGATGCTGGGAATATCACTGAAGCTGAGGTTCTGTTTGAATTGGATTTGGATAATGATGGAACCATTGGATCGGCTGAAGATGTGTTGCCGCCGATTGCCAGTGGTGATGTTTCAGACGAGGGTGTAAGCCTCCATTTGATGAGTTTCAATGTTTACTATGCAAGCCTGGGAGCAGAATGGCGGATCGATGGCATCACGCAAACCGTCGCAGATTATCAGCCAGACATTGCAAGCCTGCAGGAAATGTGGGGCGAGAAAGAACAAATTCTTGCTGCTATTGAACAGAAAACTGGCCTCGACTACGCGTTCTCCGTTGGTAGCAATACTTGGGATGGTGACATCCTTTATCGTCGGGATCGTTGGACGATTGTTGATGATGGAGTGCTGAGTTATGACGGGTCGCGAGGCATGTCATGGGCGTCGATGAAACATCGTGCCAGCGGCGAAGAAATGTTGGTCTATGGAATTCATCCTTTGGCAGGTGTGAGTGAAGAACTTCACTTGAAAAATATGGAAATGGCGACCCACCACATGCAGGAACGCAGTGAAACACCTGCCGCCCCTGTTGTGTTCATGGGCGATTTTAATGCTTCCGAATATTCCGAATCGATGAGCTTGTTGCGTGATGGATCGGTCGATGCATTTGGCGAGACGTGGGAAGTACCTGTCACGTTTGAAGACACGTTCCGATTGGCCAATGGGCAGGACGCCAATGGTGATACCGGTTTTGGTGCAAAAATTGACTACATCTACACCGAAGAGCGTAACGCGGGAATTTTCCGCACCAACTCCGCTGGAATTTTACGAGTCGCGCCCGGTGGTTCTGACCACTTTCCTGTGACCGCGGAGATTGTCCTGCTGAGTGCCCCGGTTGATCCGCCTGCCGATCCACCCGCTGATGATGATGTGAGTGGGCCTGGGTTTTCCCTCGTCTGGCCAACGCCGGAGGTCGTCATGATGACGGGTGTGGAATCAGCGGCTTATGGGTGGGTGGATGATGTTTCTGAAATGAAACAATTGGAAATTTCCATTCAGCATATCGAGTCAGGCAATTACTGGAGGCCGAATGATACATTCGGTGAACGTGATTTCTTTGCTGCCGAAGTGCTGCCGGGTGATGGTCATTGGAGATTGATGTTTGATCTTCCTGCACCCGGCGAGTACGAGATGGTTGCTTACGGCATGAATGCGTTGGGAAATATGAGCATGCGTTCTACCACGGTTTCTGCAATCGGTGATGTGCTGGTGGATCCCTATGGACCGACGGGTGATGCTGATCCGAGTGACGATTTAACGGTAATCGAAAATGACGGCGCCGCATCTCTGTTAATCGATTCAGAAACAGGGATGGCTTATGTTCAGCGTAAAGGCGAGGCACCCGTTGTGGTGACCCGATTCGATGGATATTGGAATGGTGAAGTTCCGGTTCAGCGTGGCGACTCACAAATGTTGGCTGCTGGTGTCGACGACGAGGGGCGTCTTCGTGTGCTCGATTCGGGACCCTACGGACAGTTTGGATGGATTCTGAATGATGAGGGTCTATTCATGGGTGAAGATGCCTATGGAAATGATCCTCCCATCGTCGCTGAGACAATCTTCACCCTCGATTTGAATGGGGATGGAGTCATCGGGGAGCCGTCGGCGAACCTTGTGGTTATCGAAGACGATGGTGAGGCTGCCCTGCTGGAAGATCCAACCAATGGCATCGCTTACATTCAGCGGCTGGGCGAATCACCTGTCGTCGTGACCCGTTTTGATGGTTATTGGAACGGCGAAGTGCCGGTGGAAAGAGGGGCCGCACGGATGCTGGCTGCAGCGGTCGATGAAGCAGGGCGGTTGAGGATTCTCGACGAAGGAAACAATCGGTACTACGCGTGGATCCTGAATGATGCCGGAATGTTCATTGGCGAAGATGCTTACGGAAATAGCCCGCCATTAAAAGCGGAAACCATTTTTACTCTCGACCTGAATGGTGATGGTGTGATCGGCCCTGTTAATACAGGGGATGCAAGTGAGTTTGGTCAGGGGTTGCTGGTTCCGGGAGAACCCAGCGCCTATGACATGACCGGATTTAATCAAGGCGAGTTTCTATCCAATATTCACTTCAGTCACCGTTTGAAGGTCGATCCGATCGTGAACCCTGGGGCCGCTTCAAGTCATATGCATGACTTTTTTGCCAACCCTACGACCAACGCGGATTCGAACATTGCTTCATTGTTGAAAGCCGATGAATCAGCTGCCAATCCCTCAAACAACCTTTCCGTTTATTGGACGCCCAGTTTCATTGACGAGGGTGCCGACGGCCTTGGTGGTGATTT
The DNA here is from genome assembly GCA_002712845.1 of Rhodopirellula sp. The sequence continues at coordinate 18,772 of PAUV01000051.1, forward strand.
TGAGTATATCACTCCACTCGAAAGTTCGATTGCTTACTATTCAATATTGAATCCGTATGATCCGGCCCAGTTGGAAGCAACGCCAACTGGTTTGCAGATCATTGTGGGTGAAGGAATGCCCGATAAGCGACAGTCACCAGAAAAGGTATTTTGGAATTACATTGGAGAGTCCAAGACTTATGACCACATACCCTTAGGTGATGAATGGCGGGACCTGCCACTGCAGGCGGTACTGATTTTTCCCCAGTTCTGGGATGGAGAAAATCTCGATAGTCCTGATCACCAAAGTCACATGGCGTATGGCAAAGGAGTTTTGGGAGGGCCCTCAACTCATCCTGTGATGTTGCCGCAGTTGCAATTGCAAATTCACTACGGCCACATACCGAATCGTCTGCACATGCTTTCCTCGGACTACATGACCATGGGCCATGCCGATTTCGCCCCAGGGTGGAGTCTGCACGCCGATCATATTCACATGCCATGGCCTGAACAGGACGCATCAGGTGAGCTGTATGATGGTTTTGAACGACGCGTCGAAGACGCCCTCCGGTTTCCCCTGTTTGCAGGACTTGGTGGGAATTCCGTTCGGGATATTCCCACCGGCGTTCAGCAACCGTTTACCGCGGTTCCGATGCCCTTGCTAGGGACTTCGGCGTCTGATGTGGTAGTCGGAACTGAAGGAAACGATCGGATTGAGGGCCTCGAAGGAAGTGATGTACTCAATGGTGGGGCTGGGGCCGACCTTCTGATTGGAGCGGATGGAGCTGATCGTTTTGTTGTTTCAACATTGACCGACTCTACTCGCTCACTAGCAGATCGGATACTCGGTTTTGACGCCGATGATACGCTTGATTTAAGCAGCCTTGGTCTGCTGGAGAGTGATTTGTTACTGCAGCAGATGGGAGATGTCTGGCTTGTGATGGCGTCTGGACATGACTTCATGGTGATTGTTGTAACACCGCAATTGTCGCGGGCCCAAATCGTGATTTGATCGCACTTGTTTACGATTCAAGCGTAACAGGCAAATCGGAACAGATAAAAGCGTGACATGAAAAGCAGCTAACTGCTGCTTTGGTCATGCTGCCCGCTGATAAATGATGCCGCTGCGGTCGCGTCCCTTCGAATCGATTGCTCCGGTTTTTCGAAGCACGTAGGCAATTTGTTGGGCATGCCATCGTGGACGATCAATGATCGTTGCAAGGTCGGCAGTATTGAAGTTTTCAACCGTTGGTGGAATGTTGAGAAGTGCCAGAAGATCTGCAGGAGTGCGTAGCTCAAGAGACCGTTGAATGGTTTCCAGCCGTACATCTCCCACTTTGAAATCTTTGTGCCAGCGTCGCTTCCGTTTTTTTCCGGGAAGACGCAACTGTTCAATCTCGATCAATGGAACTTCAATCACCAGATTCGGATGCGGGAACACGCGAGTGAAGTAGATCAGTTCATCAAAGAGTTCCAGCAGGTTTCCACGTTTGGGGCTCAGCCTTCGTGAAGTCACTGGTCCGCCGCGTTTTTTTGCCTTGGCGATTCGCGTACGCATCACCACCGGCTTGACCACCCGAAGCTGGTGCTGCTTCAGCAGATTACGGCACTTGTCACGGATCGCTGAAAGTGATGCACACTGCACTTCGATTAATTCATCATCGCGTATTGCATCGATACGATACTGGCCCAGCACAACTTCTGTGCTGTCGTCGTCCTGGGCATAGCAGCGTTTCAGTTGCTGATGAAGTGTCGTTTCCATGACTTTGGTTCGGTGGCGTCCTGCCTTAAATCGATGGGAGACCGTTCTATTCGGGTTCGATTCCGAAATCCCGGATCGTTGTCAGCGTGTGCAATTCAAGTCCTTTGGCTTTGAATGCCTCCTCGCCACCAGCCAGACGATCAATGATCGCAATGACTTTTTCAACGACGAGACCATATGCTCTAGCTGCGTCGACAGCTTTCAAAGCGCTGCCACCGCTGGTGATGACATCCTCGACGATGACGACTCGTTGACCGGCTTTGACCGGACCTTCGACTTGTTTACCTGTTCCATGATCCTTGGGTTCCTTGCGGACCATGAAACCTTTGAGCGGCAAATCCTGTTGACCTGCCAAGGTAATGATGGACGCTGTGATGGGATCAGCGCCGATAGCCATCCCACCCACTGCTTCAGGTAACGTGCCTGTCGAACGCATCACATCCAACATGCCCTCTGCAATCACATTGGCACCCTTGGGATGTAACGTGATGTTGCGGCAATCGAGGTAATACGAGGCCTTCTTTCCACTGGCCAAGGTGAATTCACCTTGCTGCAGTGACTCAGTTCGGATCAATTCCAGCAACGCATCACGGTCATATGACATCTTGAGGGTCTCTTCGTCAGAAAAAAGGGAGAGAGGTAGTTTGTCGCTCCCCACAGTTTTACCGACGAATGGTCACAGATGAACCCCGCGACAGAATGCCGTACAGGTCATCGGCGACATCTTCCGCAAGGCTGATACACCCGTTTTCGTTGGGGCGAGTGGGATCAGGACTGCCATGAATGCTGATCTGGTTGCCCAGATCCATCCAGAAATTTCCATATGGATTCGCTGGGCTGCCCGGAGCAATCTGGTTGCCACTGCGAGTGTAGAAGGTCTTGCCGGTTTGCTTGTCCTGAATGGTATAGGAACCCTCGACGGCAAGGGGATCGTTTCCAACAGCAATGGGGAAGCGACCGGCGTAATAATCACCCATGAACAGGGTCAGTTCTTTCAGCGTCAGGTTGACTTCAGCGCGAAAGGGACCGCGGACCACTTTCAGTTCCGTTCCGGGAAGAATTGTCAGTGGATCCTCGATGCCGTTGATGTTCGCAAGCAGCTGCCATGGCACATCGTACGTCAGGGCAACCTCTTGCAGGGTTTCGCTGCGACTCATTCGGTGGGGTTGTTCCAGCAGATGTCGTTTTGAGTAGATGACTTCTCGCGCCAGTGGATCGAGACGGGCCAACATCTCGTTGCGTTGTTCAGCCGAAATGTTTGGCGTGTTGTAGAAAATGCTCAACGTTGCCAACGCATCTTTGCGTTTGTCCTGGCGAAACTGCATATCCGCAGTTCGTATCGCGTTTGCCAAGCCCACGTTGGGAGCAATCATCGCTGTGGCTGTGGCTACGTCAGATCCATTGAGGCCGATGCCCTCGGCGCTGGCGGTAGCAATTCCACCGGTCTGGCCCACGCCGGCATCCGGCAAAGCAACGCCGCTTGGCTCGAAATTTGGATTGATGCTGTCAGGATTTGGTAGTGCGAAATTATTCGCAGTGCTGGGATATCGATCGTCGGTGTATGCGTTGGAAATGCCAGGTTGTGTGGCAGCGGATGCCGCAGGTGGCATTGTGTTGCTAACGTCTGCTGAGGGAACAGGACTGGCCGCCTGACCCGCGAGGCTTGTTGCAAGTGCCCCCCCGGCTGCTAACGAATCGTTCGGAATGTCGATACTGCTTCGGCTTTCCCCCAGCAGAGAGTTGGCCGACTGCTGCGAATCGGAATTCACGAGAGGTGCACCAATGTTGTCACCGGGGACGCTACTGCCACCGAGAGATTCAGGTAAACCCAGGGTGGAGTCGAACGGGATGTCGAGCCCCTCATCAACAGCAAGTAGACCTTGCACGTCCTCGGGGAGAGTTTCGGGTGGCTTGGTCATGGAAACATAGGCTCCATAGATCACAGCCATCATTAACACAACGATTGCGGCGGTTTTTAAAGTCTGCACAACTGTCCTCCATGACGGGATCTGATGCGATCAGATCCATCACATGTACTTGCAAGTAATCCACGGTCGGACCATCCATTCCACTGGTTCCAGTGGCAAAGTCGGCCCATCAGCCGGGAGACTAGCGAAACCGCCCGGCTTCCTGCCAGATCAGTTTCCCGCTGACGTTGTGACTCATCAGCTGAAGTGGTGAATGCTTCGTGCTGAAGCGTGTTAGCCTACTCGAGCAACCGTGACCATTGCTAGCATCCTTAGTCAATCAGCGTGTCCTGTCGTGTGACAGTCGTCTACTTCAGCTTGACCCGGCAAAGAAAGCTGTCGGCGGTGATATAGAGCGTTTTGCCATCGGGACCAAAGGTGCAGTTGCTTGTGCGTCCGCCGGTGATCAGTCGCCCCAGCAGTTTGCCTTGAGGGCTGATGACATAGATTCCTCCTGGACCGCTTCCGAAAATGGTGCCGTCTTTTGCCACCGCGAGGCCATCGGGAAGTCCGGGGAATTCCTGCATGTACTTCTTGCCATCGAACAGGACTTTGCCTTTTTCCAAGGTCTTGTCCTGTTTGACGGGGAACGCCATCCAGATGGGATTTTCAGGATCGCTTTGCGCGACGTAAAGTGTTTTCTCATCAGGTGACAGTCCAATGCCATTGGGGCGGGCAAGCTCTTTGCTGACCAAGGTCAATGATCCGTCGGTGTCGAGTCGATAAACCCCACAGAAATCAAGTTCACGTCTTGGATCGGATTCTCGATCCGGCAGACCATACGGTGGGTCTGTGAAGAAGATCGACCCTGAGGAATGAAAGACGAGGTCATTGGGGCTATTCAGACGTTTTCCCTGATAGTTATCGACGAGCGTTCGTTTGCCTCCACCTTTGGTGAGCACCGAAACACGTCGATCGCCATGTTCGCAGGCGGTTAGCCGTCCTTGTGGGTCGAGTGTCAAACCATTGGAGCCGGGTTCCAGTCCGTAGTAGGTAGCGCCTGTGTACCCACTAGGTGACATGAACAGGTCGGTGCCTCGTTTTTCGGACCAGCGGAAAATGCTGTTTCGCGGAATATCTGAAAACAGCAGGTGTCCTCCGCTGTCATCGGCGACCCAGACAGGACCCTCGGTCCACGTGAAGCCACTGGCAAGGACTTCGATTTTTGCATTTGAATCGACAATGGCATCGAAGGCGGGGTCGAGTTTTTCGACTCTGCCAAGCGTTGTGGGTGTCTTCGCAACACAAAGGGAGGTAACCGTAAGCAGCAGAGCAATTGAGAGAGTGGCTTGTCGCATGTTTGATCAGCGGAGAGTTTGAGGCAGATTGGAAACAGTCCGGAGCCGCTTGCGGTGTTCTCTCAGTCTGATGTGAGCACGCTGCAAGCCGTGGCTACAAAGTTGGCAGGATTAAAACTGCGGCATCGATTGTACTTGGTTGCCCACCGCAAATGTTCATCCAGTCTGTAAACCGATGTGGAAAACTGACTTCTACACATCGCAATCGGCACTCAGACGCTTTGATGCTTCTGAACATTCGCCTGACTGCGGAGCATGGATGCCACCAATGCTGTCCACCCTGTTTGGTGATTGGCCCCCAGACCTTTGCCATTGTCCGCATGGAAATACTCGTAGAACAGGATCAGATCCTTCCAGGCGGGGTCGTCGCGGTAACGCTCATCGCCGCCATGGGCAGGGCGGTTACCCTCGGCATCGGGTTCAAATAGCGATATTAAACGTCGCTCTAGTTCTCGGGCGACTTCCAGCAAATTCATCCGATTCCCACTACCTGTAGGGCATTCGACTTTGTATTCATTTCCATAAAAGTCATGGTAGCGTTTCAATGATTGAATCAGGAGATAATTAACGGGGAACCAAATGGGGCCACGCCAATTGCTGTTCCCACCAAACATCCCGCTTTCGCTTTCTCCGGGAACGTAACCGACCTCATGTCGTCGTCCACCGAAATCAAAGATCAACGGTTCGTCTCGATGTGCCGCCGACATGCTGCGGATTCCAAACGGAGACAGGAACTCATCTTCGTCCAGTAAGACAGCGATGAGTCTGCGGAATCGGTCTTCTGATGGGATCGCTAGTAGACGACGGCACGCTTCACCTGAGTCAGGATCCTCACGTTCCATGTACGTCATGTGCTGACTGAGATCGTCACGGTTGTTCAGAAACCAATTCATGCGACGGCGAAAACCGGGCAGTTTTTCGATGATTTCTTCTTCCAAAATGACACCGGTCATCAAGGGCAACAGACCGACGAGCGATCGCACACGGATCGGAATGGAATGGTCTTTTACGAACAGGTGGTCATAATAAAAACCATCTTCTTCATCCCACAAGCCGGTGCCGTCCATCGAGTTCATGGCTTCGGCGATCGCGACATAATGCTCAAAGAACTTGCTGGCCATGTCACCATAAGCTTGGTGATCTTCAGCAAGTTCAATGGCAATCCGCAGCATCGTGCCGCAATAGAACGCCATCCATGCGGTACCATCTGCCTGCTCGAGGTGACCTTCCGGAAGCGGTTTGCTGCGATCAAATACACCAATGTTGTCGAGGCCCAAAAAGCCACCGGCGAAAATGTTTTTGCCTCGCGGGTCTTTGCGATTCACCCACCAGGTGAAATTGATCAACAGCTTTTGAAACGCGCGAGCAAGGAATACCTTGTCACGTTGGCGTGGTGGGCCAGTCGCTTTATAAACCTGCCAAACACCCCATGCATGCACTGGCGGATTCACATCCCCAAGGTGCCATTCGTAGGCAGGGATCTGGCCGCTGGGGTGCATGTACCACTCACGCAAAAACAACAGCATCTGCTCTTTGGCAAAGTGTGTGTCCAAGCCTGCCATTGGCACCATATGGAATGCTAGATCCCATGCTGCATACCAAGGGTATTCCCATTTGTCGGGCATCGAGATGATGTCTCGATTGAACAGGTTGCGCCAGTCGCTATTACGGCCCTCTTTTCTGGCCTCGCTGGTGGGGACACCATTGGGATCACCATCAAGCCAGGTGCTGACAGAGTAATGATAGAACTGCTTGGTCCACAGCAATCCCGCATATGCCTGTCGCATGGTGGCTTGGCGTTCCAGCGGCAGAGAATGCGGAATCCGGTCGGCATAAAATTCGTCAGCTTCGGCAATTCGAGTCTCAAACGTAGTTTCAAACGAATCAGCAAACGCAAGTTCAGCAAACTTGGCTGGATCATTATCTGCCTCGTCTGTGATCAGAGGCGATTTCGCATGGGTTAAACGTAAACGGATTTGCCGAGTCTCACCGGCTGGGATCATGATCAATCCGTAGGCACCACACTTGGTCCCGCGCTGATTGGGGTTCACTGCTCGCGTGTCACCCAGCACGACATAGTCGTTGATTGCATCTTTGAAATATTCCGATTCGCTGGGAAGGTCGGGATATCGTTTGGTGTTTGTTTCGTTATCGGTGAATAGCCATGTCCAGCCATCCGTTCCAGCTGCATCACAAGTGAACCAGAATTCATCCAGTGATTCATGAAACGTTTGAACCACGTTGTCGTTTAGACGCATCGAGGGACGGGTGGTGCAGCCTTCATCGGTGCATTCCCACGTCCATGTGTTGCGGAAGAAAAGTTGGGGTATCAGGTGTAAAACAGCTGATTGAGGACCATGGTTGGTGATCGTGAGACGGATCAGCAAATCATTGGAATTCGCTTTGGCATATTCAGCCATCACATCAAAATAACGTGATTCATCAAATGCCAACGTGTCTGTGATTTCGTATTCGGGCTCATTACGATCCCGCATCCGACTGACTTCCACCAGTTCTTCGTAGGGATAACGGCTTTGGGGGTACTTGTACAAAGCCTTCATGTAGCTGTGTGTCGGTGTGCTATCGAGATAGTAATAGCATTCCTTCACATCTTCGCCATGGTTGCCTTCCGGGCCCGTGACTCCAAACAGACGTTCTTTGATGATTGGGTCACGACCATTCCATAATCCGACGGAGAAACAGAGTCGGCATTCACGATCGCAGATGCCAAGCAATCCGTCTTCACCCCAACGATAAGCTCGACTACGGGCTTGGTCGTGAGGGAAATAGCTCCAGGTGGCATCGCCACCTTCGCTGTAGTCTTCGCGAACGGTGCCCCATTGGCGTTCAGAAAGATAGGGGCCCCAACGCTGCCAATTCTCTTCTCTTTTGGCGGTATGAACGAGGCGTAGATCTTCGGGCGTCATGCGATTTCTCGGTTGTCTGTCAAGTTGAGGTACCGTCGAAAAAACGCATTGATTCGTCTTCGCCAGAAAACGGCCATCTTGTTTCCACCTGGCTCGGCGGAAGCTGCCGAGGCGGAGGCCGCAGAATCCCTCAACTCAGGATTCAGTGTCGTCTAGAAGATCAACCGCTGCAAAAGCCTGACCTTCAAGCATGGCAAGACTTGCGCCTCCACCCGTGCTGACATGGCTGACCTGATCCGCAAATCCAAGCTGGTCAACGGCAGCTGCACTGTCACCACCTCCGATAATGCTGATGGAGTCACCGTCGGCAACGGCTTGCGCTACAGCCTTGGTGCCTTCGTCCATCGGTGGTTTCTCAAAGACACCCATGGGACCATTCCAAACGACAGTCTTTGCATCTTTGATCACAGCAGCATATTTGGCGGCCGTTTCTGGACCAATGTCAAAACCTTCCCATCCATCAGGGATCTCACCAGCAGCTACGACTTTCTTATTGCATCCGGCGATATTGCCAAAGTCATCACCACAGTGAGTGTCGACTGGCAGGTGCAGTTTGTCACCGCCTTTGGCAATCAATTCCTTCGCCAAATCCACCTTGTCTTTTTCAACAAGACTGTCGCCTACTTGACCGCCATTGGCAAGCGAGAAGGTGTAGGCCATTGCACCGCCAATCAGCACAGCATCACAGATGCCAAGCAGGTTGTTGATGACATTGATTTTGTCACTGACTTTGGCACCACCCAGAATTGCGACAAACGGTCGACCGGGATTACCAATCGCATCACTGAGGTATTGAATTTCGCGAGCGACCAGGTGACCCACGACGCGGGGCTTGCCTTCCATTGCCTGGGGAACCGCAACCATGGATGCATCGCTGCGGTGACAAGTGCCGAAGGCATCATTGCAGTAGCCATCGGCAAGCGCAGCCAACTTTCCGGCGAACTCTTCGCAGCCTTTTTTCTCACCAGAGTTGAACCGTAAATTTTCGAGGACCAGGACCTGCCCATCATTCAATGCACCGGCTTTGGCGACGGCGTCCTCACCAACAGTGTCCGTTGCCATGGCGACGGGCTGTCCCAGCATCTCGGCCAGGCAGGCAGCGGCAGGGGCCAAGCTGAACTTCGCCTCAAAGCCCGTCCCTGCGGGACGTCCCATATGGCTCATCAAAATCAGTTTGCCNCCTCGGTCGATCACNCTNTTGATGCTGGGCAACGCCATTCGAATGCGGCGATCATCAGTGATTTTTTGAGTTTCATCCAACGGCACATTGAAGTCGACTCGCATCAGGATTGTTTTGCCAGCAACGTCAATTTGGTCGATCGTTTTTTTTGCCATTTTTGGTCGTCTCGTCGTTTTACGTCGTGATTCTGGGGGTCGGCCTCGTGAACGCGGGGGGCACGATCACAATGGAACTCGGTTTTTTCGCNAATTCAGCGAACTTNCGTGAGCAGGGATTATCGGNAAACCACGCCGGGTGTCGAGTATGCCTCGCTGCGGCTTGATTGAATGTCCTGAATTCCTCAACTCAGGACGCTTCAGTGACCGAAAAACCAACAAAGGCCTTATACGCAGCGCTCTGCTCGTGTCGGGATCGGTCGTCGGTGGTGACCCTTCCGTTGAAAAGGTGAATGAGAGTGCGTTACACGTGAAGGGGACATTGGTGGCGGGGGGATCAGTCCAGACATTCTTTCGCGGGTTCTGNCTCTGCGCCGNTNGCGTATTGATGCAGGCATCCCCCGTNCANGCAGCCGAACGTGGNGGATTTCTCTTCCGCAGCGAGAANNGCTATCGTTCGNCCTCGTCGCAGCGAAAAGANGTGATCGCNGCTTTACCNATGAAACGNCTGACACCACAGGCACAGCAGCGAATTCTTTCCGTCGCAGGCTCACCCACCCTGTATCGGCGACTGCCAACTCAGGCGATCGACTGTGATCCAGAGATGTTCACNTTNCTTTCTNGGAATGCTGAGGTTCTCGTCGGGCTTTGGGAATTGATGGGAATCACGTCTGTTCAGACGCGACGTACCGGTCCCTACCGTTTTGAAGCGCTGGATGGAACCGGCACCACCTGCAGCATCGATCTGGTGTACGGTGACCCAAATGTTCATGTTTTCGTTGCCGATGGTAGCTACGATGGCAAGTTGGTGACCAAGCCGGTTCGCGGACGCGGAGTCTTTGTTCTGCGTAGTTCCTATGCCACCTCAGCCAGCGGTCGAACAACAGTGACAGGCACGATCGACTGTTTTGTCAAAATTGAGGGACTCGGAGCCGACCTTATCGCCCGCACTTTAAGTGGTTTGATTGGAAGGTCTGCAGATAACAATTTTACTGAAACTGCGAAGTTCATGGCTCAGATCTCACAGGCATCTGAAGCGAATACACCCGCGATGACCGACGTGGCGTACCGTTTACCGCAGGTGAGTGACGGCACACGACAACAGTTTGTTGATGTGATTCGCTCAGTCTCCAGGCGTGGTTGGGAACGCAAGCGGCAGGCGAGAGGTTTGCCGGTTGTTGTACAGAATCCAACTGCGACCGCTCCCGCAAAGTCAACCTTGCAGTGAGCCGTGTTTGTGGCGGTTCCGTTTTTAGTCCACTGCTTGTTGGTGCGACTTGTTGTACTTTGTGGTTCAGACGCCAAGCTGCTGTNGGATCGCTGCAATGTGACCGGGGCCGGTTCCNCAGCAGCCGCCAATGATTGTTGCGCCTGCCTTGGCCCATGATTCCGCAAAGTTGGCGTAGGTTTGGTAACCAAGGTCGCAGTCTGGCCGCCAACCAATGTTNTCATCCGGGCTGCCAGCATTGGCGTAGGCTCCGACAGGAACAGGGATCTTTGTTGCGAAGATTGCGTCAAGAAAGCGTTGGGTATCCACTGCTGGCGTGCAATTGACCAGCACTGCACTGGCACCAAGATTGACCACTTGAGTAGCAAGCCGTGCCATGTCATGGGGAGTCATCAGGTTTGCCTGCGGTCCGGCCGTCAATGCGACCCATGTTTCCAAATCACAGGACACTGCAGCTTTGGTGGCNGCTATGGNTTCGTCCGGGTGGCAGAATGTTTCGCACAGTAGCAGGTCGCACCCTGCACTGGCCAACGTGGTTGCCATTTCGCGATGTTCAGCCTCAGAGTTTGCGCCGGGTGACAAATCGAACCGGTAACAATCTTCGACCGGCGCAATGCTACCCGCGACCCTGTGATGCCTGGGAACAGCTTCCTTGGTGAGTGCGACGGCAGCCAGAGTTCGTTCCCGCCAAGAACTACCGCTTGCTCTTTGATTGGTTCGGAAGGTGTTGGTGGTGTGCACCGAACAACCATTTTGCGCATAGTCTCGATGAATGGCGGTGATCATGTCTGGGGCGGTCTCAATTGCTTCAGCGCTCCAGCAATCACGTACAGGCGGAACTCCTCGGGCTTCCAGCTCGGTGCCCAGTGGTCCATCGAGCAACGTGATCATCAGGTTCCCGCTGCAACGAGATCCGCTGCCATCTGTTTTGCACCTTTGAGATCCAGTTTTCCAGTTCCAAGCATGGGGATTTCCTCGATTTCAATGAAACTGTCTTGCGCTGGAATAAACAGGTTAGGTAGACCGGCATCGCTGAGTGATTTTCGCATCTCAGTGATGTCTTTCTCTGTTTTAAGGTGCAGGACAATCAGCCGCTCACCCTTTTTGGCATCCGGCACAGCTGTCACGCATAAGCGAACTTGTTCATCATCTTCGCCTTCGCGGAATGCTTGGCTCAGTTCTTCTTCGACACGCACGTGAGGCACCATTTCGCCTCCGATTTTGGAGAACCGACTGAGGCGTCCCGTGATGTGGATGAATCCCTGTTGATCAATGTGGGCGATGTCGCCAGTGACGTACCACCCGTTGCGGATTGTGTCTTTGGTCAGATCTTCACGATTAGCGTAGCCTTTCATCACATTGGGGCCCGAGATCAGCAGCATGCCGTCTTCGTCTGTGTCGAGTTCATCGTCTGTGTCAGGTGTGACCACGCGCGCGGAGACTCCGGGCAGGGGGCGTCCGACTGATCCTTCAATCCGATCAGGTTGGAATTTGGCAGGCGATCGTGAGGGAGGAATGTTGACGGATACCAGTGGGCTTAATTCCGTTGCACCATAACCTTCAACTGGTCGCACCCCGAATTTGTCTTCAAAAGCTGCGAATAGCTCGCCGGGCATCTTTTCAGCACCAACAACGACCACATCGAGTTTTGAAAATTGTTCTGGTTTGACTCGCCGCAGGTAGCCACGCAGGAATGTAGGAGTGCCCAGTAGAACGGTTACACCATATTTCTCCGACAGCTTTCCAACCTGCTTGGCGTCAAGTGGATTGAAATGATAAACACCACACGGACCCAAGCTTTGAACTGCCCATAAAGTCACTGAGTATCCGAAAGAGTGAAAGAACGGCAGGATGCCCAGAACAGTATCTTTGTTGTTCAATCGCACCGCGCGTTCAATTGCATCCACGTTGTGACTGATGTTGGCATTGCTCAGCAGAACACCCTTGGGCATCCCGGTTGAGCCACTTGTAAAGATGACCGTGAGTAGATCATCGGCTTTTATTTTGTTCAGCCCTAACAGAAGATCAAGCAGTGCCGCCGGGATCAGGTAGGCCTGAATGAATGCGATGGTCTTGTCGACGACGGTTACTTTGTCACGCAGCGTATCCAGCATCACCATTTCAGCGTCGACTTCCAGTCCGGTCTTGCTGATGAATTTTTCAGTTGAAAGAACATGTTTGACACCAACGTCCTTGATGCAGTGATTCACTACATCACTACTGACGGTGTAATTCAGGTTCGCTGCAACTCTGCGNTCCATGGCTAATGCTACATTCACAGCAACACCACCGACGCTTGGGGGTAGCAGCACACCGACGAATTGTTCGTCCTTTGCAAATACTTCACGTCGCAATACGCGTCGTAGTGCGAAGACTCGCACCAGCATTGATCGCCCGCTCGCTTGCTGACCCAAGGAGTCTGCTGCTTGCAACGACTTCCAACGCTTTCTCCACACCCTGATGATGCGTTTGGCCAGGATGGGGAATTCCTGACGGTTGTGAATGGTTGCTGCAGCACCCAGTGCCAGGACACTTGAACGCACGTGGGCAAGTGGTGTTTCAGGGGCAAGTGGTTTGCCGATGTACAAGGTCAGTCGCCGGCGGAATTTATTGGGCCATTTGAAAAATAGCTTGCCACCCGAATGGCTGAAGATGCTGCCCCACATTCCTTCCGTGTAGATTGGCAGGATGCAGCCATCCGTACCCTTAAGCATTTTTTGGTAGCCAGGTTTGAAGGTTTGCAGTTGGCCAGTTCGAGTGAGTGTGCCTTCTGGGAAGATACCGATCAGGTCCCCATTCTTGACGCCTTCTCTGCCTTCCTTCAGGGCTCGTCCTATCGACTTGGGGTTGGGTGCCATCAATATGGTGCCGAACTGGTTAGCCAAAGCCTTGAGCATCGGATTCGTGAAATTTCCTCCGTCAACAACGAAGCGGATGTTGCGCGGCAACATCCATAGCAACAACACACCGTCGATCCATGAAACGTGATTGCTAACAACCACACATCCTTGATCTTTTGGAATGTTTTCGAGTCCGACGACCTGTTTGCGGTAGAGGATCGAAAGTAGCACTGCGAAGGGTAGTCGAAGGGTGAATTTGGGCGAGATAAGCAACATCAAGCCCAACGCCACAAGACCAACGACCAAAATCGTGAGGAGAATTTGCCAACCGTCCACGCGAGAATCCTAGTGCGAGGTGAAAACAGAAGTGAGGGTTGGGGCATAGATTAACGGAAACAGGTTGTCAGTACGACTCGAGTTCTGGNCGTAAATGCGACACTGGTAAGCCAGTTTTTGCTTCCNGACGCCTGTCTTCANCAATTCTGTGCTTCCCAGATTGCGACTTGCTTCGAACAACAGAGCCCGNAATGANCGATTCAATTTGGTCTNTCAGAANAGAATTCGCGTATNCAAATGAGCNNCNGAGCTCTTCAGGACTGGANTCGGNNCTNTTTNGAACAAGACTTCAGTAGAACGCNTCAACACAGNCGTGTGGGCCGTATCGTAATCGATTCTTCANTGGNCGTTTACTTTGCGAACANTTGCGACATGTCAGCAAATGCCTTGAATTCAAGTGCGTTGCCGGATGGATCCAGGAAAAACATGGTTGCCTGCTCACCGACTTGACCCTCGAATCTNATGTAAGGTTCGATNTGGAATTTTACTTTTTCGGCGACCAAACGATCGCGTAGGGCTCGCCAGTCATCCATCGTCAGNACCACCCCAAAGTGTGGTACCGGGACAGCATGCCCATCAACTTCATTGTGATGTGTTGATTTGTTGAGNTTCCGGTCNAGGTGGGTGACGACTTGATGNCCGTACATNTCAAAGTCGATCCATTCTTCACTGCTNCGGCCCTCTGAAAGCCCCAAAAGTCCTCCNTAGAAAGCNCTCGCNTCGGGAATGTCTCGGACGGGGAATGCAAGGTGAAACGGTTGGATGGACATCGGGTATCATCACAGGGGTAGCGGATAAAAATAAGAAGCACCAACTGTAAAGATTAACATTTTTTGAACTCGTGATTGCCCTCCACTGCATCCAGTGATCAGGAAAATCCAGTGATCAGGAAAATCAGTGCTTGCAGTGTCGTGTTGGTGCCCGGTTAGCCCATTGAAACTTGAAGTCTGATTGCAATGACTCTACGAAATAGAATCTCGCTGGCCAGCGTTTGGCACATCATCCATCCTGAAGTTCTTTGTCTTATTCTGATCATTGCAACAGCCGGTGGTGTATTGGCTGAACGGCCTTTGATATCAGAAAACGATTGGCCTTGGTGGCGTGGACACGGCCAAGATGGGGTGGCCGTTGGGGATCAACATCCTCCCACGCAGTGGAGCCCAACGGAAAATGTTCGCTGGCGATTACCGATCGTGGGCCGTGGGCACGGTTCGCCCACGGTCTTTGCCGATCAGGTATTCCTTGCGACTGCCGATTCGAGCAAGGAAGAGCAGTCGGTTGTCAGTGTCGATCGTGAGACCGGTAAGTTGAATTGGCAGACGGTGGTTCACAAGGGCGGGTTTGCCAACAAGAGTAGAAATGAACTGAATAAGAAGGCATCTCTTGCCTCCTCCTCTGTCGCGACTGATGGTGAAAAACTATTCAT
>PAUV01000052.1 GCA_002712845.1 Rhodopirellula sp.
TCAACAAACAGCTTCGTCCCATCAGCAAAAGTGTATTCCATCGAGTAGTTATCGAAGTTTTGATCAACACTATCACCTCGATAGTGTCGCCCTCCGCTCGCAATGACTTTGACCGGCCATTCGTTTTTCATCCAGCATGATTCATCAATATTGTGAATCAGAAAATCACTGACTGCACCGCCGCTGAGCCACAGGAAGCCGTGGAAGTTTCGGATCTGATACTGCAGTTCACTGTACTTTCCGTCGTTAGGTGGTGCTGCTGCCGAGCCGGTGGGGCCCGCCATACGATAAGCACGCAGCATTGTCAGGTCGCCGATCTCACCATTTTGAATTCGATCGAACAACTCCTGCCTCGCCTTGCAGTGACGACACATCAAACCAACACCCACTTTGAGATTTTTCTCCTCAGCAGCTCGGTTCAGTTCCAACATTCTTGCCGACGTAGGGCCGTCGACCGTCACCGGTTTTTCCATGAATACATTCAAGCCTTTTTCAATGGCGTATGTGTAATGCACCCAACGAAACGCAGGCGGTGTTGCAAGGATCACCAGATCGCCAGGTTTCAATAAATCCATCGCCTGTTTGTAACCATCAAAGCCAATGAACTTGTTCTCTTCAGGAACATCGACACGCGAGCCAACTTGCTCGTGGCCTGCCAACGCGGCATAGGTACTGTTCAAGTTCTTTTCGAACACGTCAGCCAAACCCACTAGGTGTGGCCCATTCGCGACTGTCAGCGCGTTCAAGGCTGCTCCCGTGCCTCGCCCCCCGCATCCAATCAGAACCACGCGTATTTTATTGTCCTCAGCGGCGTGTACCTTCGGAGCGGCCGTCACCAAAGTGGTAGCCGCAGCGACGCTACCTGTTTGCTTCAGAAACTGGCGTCTTGATGGAGTTTGATCTTGTTTCATTTTTTCACAGGAAGGTAGGAGAAAATATTCGGAATGAACCAAAAGGCAGGAATGAAAAAACTGGGTACGCAAGAAAAGTATGACGCAGGATTCCCGTAGCTATCATGCACCACGACGCAGGTTAATCCTCGGGATCTTTTTGTTCAGGAGCAGTTTTGTCCCACTTGGTCTTTCGTTCTTCCGCTGACGGTTCCTTGAAAGGACGCACCACTCGGAAACCGACACTCAACGCATCCGTATGGTACCAAATGCTGCGCGGAATCTGTGGATCCTGATCTTTCCACTCATTGCTCGACCCTTTCCTAACGGCTGAACGAAGCATTTCAGGATCGTCATCCCACCCACCACCACGCACCACTCGTGGATAAAGTTTGGAAGGTATGTTCAGTGGATCAACTGTATTGCTGCCTTGACTGTAGTAGTCGGCGGCGTATTGATCCAAAACCCATTCGGCAACGTTACCGTGCATATCGTACAACCCCCACGGGTTGGGTTTCTTTTTACCAACTGGCTGATAGGCCTCATCAGTGTTGTCGAAGAACCAGGCATACTGACCTAACTCTGCTGGATCGTCACCAAAGGAATAGGCCGTCTTCGTACCGGCCCGGCAAGCGTATTCCCACTCAGCCTCTGTGGGCAGACGATAATACCGCCCAGTCTTGGCGGAGAGCCATTCGCAAAAAACCCTTGCAGCATGCTGTGTCATACAGATGGCTGGAAAGTCACCTTTCCCCATCCCAAAGCTCATATCCGTGTACTCTTCAGTTGGCTTTGATACACCATCCACAGCCAAGTCCCGAGGACCTGCTTTGATCGACATCAATTTACGCCGCAGCTGGTCAATATCTTCACGCCATGCATCGTACTGATCCCAGGTGACTTCAAACTTTCCCATCCAGAACGGACTGATCTCAACCTCGCGTAGTGCGCCCTCGTCCTGATTTCGATGCGGTTCTGATTCGCCACTGCCCATGATGAATTTCCCACCGGGAATCGGCACCATATCAAGCGTTATGTCCGTATGCTCCAGAGGATCTGAGTAAGGCTTCATCTCGGCTGCGATACTGGCAACCGCAGCAGGCACGGGCAACACCAACCCGCTCTTGTCACTCACCCCATCCTCAGCGATGGCTTGAACAAACAACGAGCCAAAGCCGGCGATTAAAATAGAGGATACGGTCAGCACATGAATACGTCGACGACTCAAACTCATCTGATCTCTTACTCAATGTGATTCCATCAAAGCTCAAAAGGGGCTCGACGAATCTAGTGGACGGTACACCCGGGATCTGGATACCCGGGATACTGGAAACGGTAGGCCACAAAAGGTGGGAACAAAGTGGCGTTGTAAGGGCACAAAAATCTTTCCGTTCCGCCATATTCTAGCTATTCGAAACCGGCATTTCGCAGTCGAAATTGAAATCTGCCAGAAATCCCAAGCCACAGCAATGAACACGCTACTTTTTGAGTTGGCAAAAGCAGCAGATTGCTCTCCACAATACCTCCGAGTCCAGACACCTCTGGGTACAGGCGTGCCGAACGAAGGGCGCAGAATGCTTGCTTACGCATCGCGAGTAACACTGCGGAACGACGCCACAGAGTGTGTTTGCGATGCCGTATCTTTGTGATGCCGTATCTTTGTGATGCCGTGATTTGCAAGACCCAAAGATTCTTCGGGGACAAAAGCGTTTGCTCCCTGCCTCATCTTTACAGCATCAATGCGCAACACATTCATTCGTAAACAGCGTATTTTCTGTTACGTTCAGACGCATGAAATTACGCCGCGATCATTCAAGCTTGGCCCGAGCCAGCCAGGCTGACGCTTGTCGTGCAGAGACTAGGCAAGCAGAGCCTTGATAGGGTCTCCGTCACCACCAATTTTGAAGGGACGGCCATTGGGAGCGTACCGTTCTTCTTCGAGTGGCAGTCCAGCTGCGGCCGCAATGGTCTTGTTAAATTCCGAAACAGAGACGTGATCTTTTGCGACAGAGAAGCCTTGCTTGTCTGATTCTCCGTAGACCTGTCCGCCCTTGATACCAGCCCCCATCAGCAGACTACTGAAGGCCCCGGGATGATGATCACGACCACCGTTGACGTTCATCTTCGGTTTACGGCCAAACTCCGTTGTCAAAACAACCAAGGTCTCGTCCAACAAACCCTTGCTGTGCAAATCACGCAGCAGGCTCCCGACTGCGTTATCGACATGGGCCGCCCGCTCGTCGAGCTTGGTATAGAGATCCTGATGCATGTCCCAGCCGCCATAACTGACCTCAATGAAACGCGCACCACTTTCCACCAAACGCCGCGCTAGCAGACAAGCCTGCCCGAGCTGGTTACTGCCATACGCCTCCTGAATCGGTTTTGGCTCATCTTTGATATTGAACACCTTCAAGTGATCACTACCGATCAGTCTCCGTGCCTCACCATACAGTTGGTTGTAAGCTTCGATACGGGAATTACTTCGGCGACTCTGGAAATTTTGATCAAATTTACTCGCCAAGCTCAAACGCCGATTGAAAAACTCAGGGGTCAAGTATTTCGGCAAAGTGGTGTTTTGCAAACCAGCCGAAGCATTTGCGATCGGCACAGGCGACAGGGACGGTGGCAGGAATCCTGCACCGGGATGCCGATTGCTACCACCGATCACGTAGTTTCCTGGCAATTCTTTGTTGAGCCGCCCGGCTTCTGAAACCATCCAAGCTCCCATCCCCGGATGCTGAATGCTGTTGAGTTGCTTGTAGGAAGTACGCATCAGGTACTTTCCTTTGTCATGAGCCCCTGTTTCTGTGCTCAATGACCGAACCACAGCGATCGCACCGGCCAGATAAGAAAGCTTTGGAAAACGGTCCCCAAACTGCATGCCTGGCACACGTGTCTGAATGGGCTTGGTTTCGCCAGCCTCCTCGACCCCCACCTTTGGATCAAAAGTATCCAGATGTGTCATCGCACCATCCATGAACAGATAGATGATGTGTTTGGCCTTGCCCGCGATCGGAGCAGCCCGTGCCTCATCAAACAGACCTTGCGATGCAACAGATCCAGCGAAGGAGACCCCAAGCGTCTGCTTGGCAATGGTCTTCATGAAATCACGGCGTTGTTCGGGGGCAAATTCAGGTCGGGGCATTTGTATCTCCGGGGCAACTAGCGCCACTATCTTTGAGTTCTACCTAAAAGGTAATTTTGTGTCAGAATCGGAATCGTCATTTCCGATTCATTCCGTGAAGTCTTCTCGTACGCGGCCCATCTTCTGCCGTAGCATCGACGGACACATTTATCAGGGTTCTACTGAATGAACAGAAATTCTCGGGTATTCAGTAGCCCCCAAACAATATTGCCAAACGCTTTTCCATCACTTTCGGTTCTGGAAAACTCACTCGCTGCAGCGCGTCGGTCGGTGGCATTCGGCTTTCTAGCCAGCACACTCAAAAAGACCGCCTCCATTCGTTCTCGGGTGTTATCAACCGCAACAAGGTTATCGACCAAAGCCGACCCTGCTTCGAGCATGACATGCGTGATCGGTCCATTGAACATCGCGAGAATCTGTGGAACTGTTGCATCCTGCTGACCGCCATTGATTGTTTCGCGATCACCCTGCCCAAACTGCCTCAGAAAGTGGTCAGCAGGCACGGGTGATGGCAGCTCACTAGCACGACACAGCACGTTGCCCTGATAAGCGTGCTCATTGAGCGATCGCTTATAAGGATTCATGAAATAGGTTTTCGCAAATCGCTCGGACTTGCTCTTCACACTGCTGTAGGTGGCAGTGCCAAAGTCAAGATTCAGAACTGGAGCCATGTCCTCAGCAGTCGGGCGTTGGAATGGCCAAGGGTTGTGCACTGCCAACGTCAGGAATGAATCCCAAACTTGCTCAGCAGTCATCCGACGCAGGGCAGGTCCTTGAAAATAATACGGTTCTCCTGACGTGATTTCATAGTCCGTTGACTCACGCTGGTAAGTACGGCTGTACAGAATGGTTCGAATGAACTCTTTCAAGTCGTAATTGTTACTTACCATCTCCTTGCTCAGAAATTCGAGCAATGGCTCATTCATACAAGGGTGTTCGTCGCGAAAATCATCGATGGGTTCCACCAAGCCCACACCCATGAACCGCTTCCACAAGCGATTGGCGATCGTCTTACTGAATTGTGGATTGTCATCGCTGGTGACCCAAGCAGCGAACTGCTCACGCGGTGATCCATTACGAGCCTTGGTCGGAACTTCGCCCCACAGAACGGCAGGCTTCACAACNTCCTTCGGTTTCGCATCCTCATAGGCATAGTCATGAGGCAAACGCATGACAGCATTCTTGGCCTCGCTGACACTGTAGGTATTCGCTCGTGCGATTCTCTGAAACTCACCNGGGACTCGGCCTTTGTCGTGCTTGGTTCGCGCCTCGTTGATCAACANGTTTGCNGGGTTCTGTTTTGTAAACCCGGGTGAACCACGCAAAATGCGAGTACGGGTGCCATTGGTATATGCAGCAAGTTCATAGAACTGATACTGGGTCCACTGATCAAACGGNTGATCATGACACTGAGCACACCCGATTTGAGTGCCCAACAGAATCCGCACGGTGTTGTCGACGTACGGCAACGGCATGCCATCATCACGTAACTGGAATCCAACTGCAGGATTCTCCCACGTCTTACCGTCAGCAGTGAGCATTTCATAAACCCACTGATTGTAGTTTTTGTTAATCCGAATCGAATCTTTCACGTAACCCAAGTACGGATCAGCCACGATGTTCGTCTGCGGTCGCTCGACAAGTCGCAACACGTCAGCCCAGAAGTTGTACATATTGCTGACATAATCAGGACTGCCCAATAGTTTGTCGATCAAGTCTTCCCGCCGCGTTTCCGAACTGGACCCCAGGAAGTCAGTCGCTTCCTTCAACGTTGGNATACGTCCCGCTACGTCCAGATAGATTCGGCGAAGAAATATCTCGTCACTGGCTAATTCATTCGGCTCTTGATCCTCGTCCAGCANTTTCGACTCAACCAGACTGTCCACCTCACCGGCAGCACGTTGCACGGCACGACGGTTACTTGGATTGACGGGCACCACCTTCATGGCCACGGGAGTACGTTTACGAACGCTCTCGGGCAACTTGATTTTGGGCTTCGCCGGTGGTTTCTTGCTTTTGCGTCCCTGAGCGTTGGCGGGCACACAAAGCATCGCAAAGAAGCCGACAACCAACAGACACCCCAACATGGTGGGCAGTTTCACTCGCAAGAAAATCATTCAATACTCCAGAGAGCTGGCAAATCAGCCAGACTTACGAAAAGGGGAGTGCGGATGCTGTGGCACAAACAGTAAATCCACTGACTTATGATAGTCGATCTTACCGCTCGCTGACGGCCAAACTCATCGCTCACCTGTAGCAACGCGTGAAGCTTNCGNTTGTACCCATGCACAATCCTGAAAANCGCGCNCACNTGNGACANNCCCAAGCCCATCNCCAGNTANNCCCCAAATTTTCACAAACAGGGTCGCTACNGTCGTACTTCTGNAGGTTTGAGCCNCGACACCNACCGAAAATNTCNTGAAAACNNGGNATTTTNCGGCAAAACACCAANACANAGATNAAACACNCTGCACAGCGAGTGAACACCCCANCCGTGCNTGGCGGCCNAGCCCATCATTTTTTCCACACAATCTTTTCGANAGCAATTNNNCNGTACCCTCACCCTCCCTTACCNCANTTTTGGAAGGCGAAAAAGAAAAGCNTTTTTTGTGTCTTTGCTGCCATGATCCGAGTGTGGTGAGTCACAGACTTATGATCGTGGTGAAAATTCGACGCAACTTCCGTGATGCACCGCTGATGATCGATCATGTATCTTGGACCGGGAAGCTTCGAACGCTCACGCCACAAAACCTTTTTGTGTATGACTTGATCACAAATTCAGTGGTTTAAATGATTGAACCTTCCAACAATATCCGTGATCTACCTTTCACCATCCGAACCTGACTTCTACGGGTCAGACCACTGAATAGTCACCCGATTTCGGAAAACGCCATCACAACGATCCCATGCAAAACAACGGCAAACAACCTTTTGATCTCACCGGACACTGCGCACTAATCACCGGCGGAACGCAAGGCGTGGGCGCTGCAATCGCTGCAGCTTTGGCCAATGCAGGATCGGATGTCGTGCTAGTTGGACTCAAAGATGACGAGACCGCGCAACAAACGCTGGCCGTCTGCCGCAATCTGGGGGTGAAATCGGAGTTATTACTTGCAGACTTGTCAGGCCCCCCCGATAGCTACTTACCTGAATTGCTAAAGAGCGTAGAGGAAGTTGCTCCGAAAGTTGACCTATTGATCAACAACGTAGGAACTTACATCGACAAGCCCTACTTTGAAATGGATTACGAAACCTACCAAACGACGATACATTTGAATGTAACGTCGGGTTACTTTCTAACTCAGGCAATTGCCCGGCGGTGGGTCGAACAAAATGTTCCAGGTCGTATTCTGTTCACAGGTTCGATCAACGGCGTACTTTCGGAACCAGACCACACCGCTTACGACACCAGCAAAGGCGCGGTCGCCGCCATGGTCCGTTCACTTTGCGTCACGCTGGCCCCGATGGGAATCCGGGTCAACGCTCTGGCCCCGGGATTGGTTCGCACTCCACTGACCAAAGTCCTCGACGAGAACCAGCAACTCGTTTCGTGGATGAAACTTCACACACCCAACGGCAAGGTTCCGAGCGCCGATGTCTGTGGTGGTGCTGCTGTCTTTCTACTATCCGATGCAGCAGGACATGTTCAGGGCCAAACGTTGCTGGTTGACGGTGGCATGAGTGTTTGGCAGCAACCCGATCCACCGGCCGATTGGTCGGCTTGATCTTAGCGGCAACCTACTAAAAGCCGATCCCAACATTTGCTTATCATGCAACGGTTGTCTTCATCACACCGTGAGCGTTCGAGCTGACTTCAATTAGGTTTTAGGCCTGCGATCGGCATTGCAACACGATACAGTCCAGTGCGTGCGGTGACATACATTGTTTTGCGATCAGCGCCCCCAAACGTCACGTTTGCAGGTTGCTGAGGAAATGCAACCAAACCGAGATGTTTTCCCGCCTGCGAAAAAATTTCAACGCCGAGATTAGTGGTAATGTAGAGGTTACCCTCGACATCAACAGCCATCCCATCGCCTCCGGTATTGTCTTTCCCTTGCGGTTGCTTGAGCCGACACAAAGTACGACCGTTAGCAATCTTGCCTGGCCCAGTTACATCGTAAACAAGCATTTCTGCCTGCCGACTTGGAATCACGTAAAGACGTTTTCCATCGGGGGAAAGACCGATGCCGTTGGGTGCAGCAAGATCGCCCGTCAGTCTGGATACTTTGCCATCTGGGTTGATGTAGTACACAGCCTGAATGCCCTGCGGCAACGGCAGGGGAGCTCGAAACAGCGGGTCCGTGAAATAGATCCCGCCGACTTTGTCGATGATCAAATCATTTGGGGCGTTGAAACGCTTTCCGTCATACGTGTCGGCCAGAACTTTGTACTTGGCAGTTTTGGCATCGTACTGAACCACCTGCCCGTCCATTTGGCAAACCAGTATCCGATTCGACGCATCTACAAGGATTCCGTTGGCGTGACCAGAGTCACTGGCGAAAGTACCAAGCGCGTTGCTTTTTTCGGACAACAAATGAATTCTGGCGTTGGGAATGTCTGTAAAAAACAGTGACCCCTGCTGACCCCATGCTGGCCCCTCCGTGAAAGTAAAACCGGTCTTTACTTCCTCAACTTTCCCAACAGGCTGAACACCACCCTGATCAGACGCTTGTTGCGCCACACACAAACCGCAGGTGTGAACCGCNGCCAATACAANGACNATCANCAGCAACGCTNANTGGCGTGNGNTCTTCAGCAACNCAATGCCCNACATACCANGAACAGACTCACCACAAACGGCACCTNGGATCGGTGTTCTCATGTTGCACTCCGAAGCGAAAAATCAAATCAGTTAATGGATGCCGGAGCCCCAATGCTCAGACAAGAAAGTCGCGTCTTAATCGGGTCAAATATTCCAGNAGTGGACGNTCATGGCCNTCCGCATCNATCAGTCCCGTATGGCTGACAACATGCGGCACCTNATCGGACCAGCCTTCCCAGACGATCCCGTGAACNATGTGCTTTGCCAAGAGTGTCCTAATCAAAGGCCCNGCAAGTCGCAACTGCTCGGATGCCGGGTCGCCACCTTGCGCCTCGTGCTGAAGCACATCGCAGGGTGCTGCTGCCATAGGGTCAGGCCCAACCCCACCGGGTACAGCCAGCTGCACTAACATGGGCATCCCAAGAGTNGCCCAACGATCAATCATTTGCCCAAGTTCCACGGCCGAGCGAGGGAACGTCGCCTTTTCGGCATAGTTCATACGAACTTCCAAACCGAGACCAGCCATCCCCAAGCCACTACGCACCAAGGCGTCAGCGAAATGAAGTGGTGAAATCCCTTCACGATTCTGGCCCAGGTATTCCCCAAATGGCTGGTCGAACGAGATGATGGCAGGTGTCGTTGGATCTGCACGACGAACCGTTTGCAGAATCCCAACCGACAGACGCATGATCTGCTCGTCGCTCAATTGCATCGGTCCGGGAGTATTCAGCCCGCTGGCACAATTCCACAACTGCACTTTGCCCCGAAATTTATTGACGGTCGTTTCCACAAAGTGCGTGACTGCATTCAAGAAAGCATCAAAGTCATCCTCTAGCAAGTACAACCAGTGGGGCATCAAACGCTCTCGAAAATCGATCAAGGGGCCGCCAATAATACGCATCCCCTTGCTACTGCAAAATTCAATTGCCTCTTCTGCATTACCGTAAGAGAGACGCCCGGAGTCTGTTTCGATGTCAGCCCAATTCAGACGAATCGCAGCAGAGTTGAACGCTGCCGTAAACGCCGTGTGGGACTGCAACCCGAGTGGCGACGGNGGCGTAACAGTACCCGCCAGAAGCGTGCCTATCTGAGGTTCACGTTGTTTACGGAATGCNATCGACTGCACCGCATAACTTTCACCCAAATCNGAGATTGCTTTTTCCAGCANCAATATTGCTTCCATGGCAGCTTCGCTCGAACCNTCAGGATCGGCNCTTCGCTGAGCNGNATCTANGAATCGAGAGGTACCCTCCTGCAGCAATTCGACAAACTCTTTGCTGAGCGTCAAACCAGCACGCTGCCAGGCATCCG
Organism: Rhodopirellula sp.; assembly: GCA_002712845.1. The sequence continues at coordinate 10,109 of PAUV01000052.1, forward strand.
ACTGGATTCGGGCGCGATAACAACTTCCGCGGGCAAACTCCAACGGTAGTAAGTGCGACTCATCAGCCAGCGGTCGCAANCTACANGTGCTGAGAGTGCGAAATCCGATGCCATCCAACGGACAAGCCATGTACAGTTTNCCGGATGACTCGATCGCCCGCGTGAGAGTCAGACGTGATCCGTCAAACTCGATCTGCGACTGCCAAGGCACGCCTTCAATACCACAGATGTACGCGTCATTCCACAACGACTTTCCAATGAAGTCGCTTGCCGCATTTGGGACATCAAAGTGGAATTGCCCCATACCGGCGCGCCGCGAAATGAACTNGGAAAATGAAATGGACACTCAAACGACACAGNNNTNCCNTCCTCGTGAAACAGCATGTTAGCCTTTTCCCGCCTGTGCTGCGACCATGCAACGCTATCAGGCTACATGTTTCTACCCTCAAAAAATCGTTCTTTTACCGTGAATCCTGCAATTACGGAGCAGGTGAATTGCGTCCCAAAGCGTGCCAACTCTGGCCGCCTCGATGCCAAACCGGAAGGTCGCGGCTTGTTAAGCATTGAATTCGAGGACTTTTTCAATCCTGATACCAGCTCCCGACANCAGTGATCCGGTTGCTCTGCTACGAATGGTTTGCCAAATTACCAGCATGAACAAACAACAAAGCAACGAACTGTATCGATTTGACCCCTCCGGAGCTCTGCTTGAAACGACGCTCCCGCTTCCCCGCCGGAGTGGAAAAGTCCGCGACGTCTACGACTTGGGTAACTCTTTGCTGATCGTCAGTACGGATCGCATCAGCGCTTTTGATTACATCTTGCCGTGCGGGATCCCGGGCAAAGGACAGCTACTTACCCAGATGAGCTCTTTCTGGTTTGAGCAATTGGGGATGCGGCATCATCTGGTATCAACGGAAATTCCTCCCTCACTGGCAACACAATTTGATATCGCCCCGCTGCGGGGACGTGTCATGCTGACTGAGAAAGCGGAAGTGATTCCGTTCGAATGTGTGGTGCGGGGTTACCTGGANGGNAGTGGGCTGAAGGAATACCAGGCCACNGGTGAAATTTGTGGAAACCCACTTCCAGCAGANCTGGCACAATGTGACCAACTTCCCAACCCCATCTTCACGCCAGCAACCAAGGCAGAGGAAGGGCATGATGAAAATGTTCCGATCGAACGCATGATCGAAGATCTTGGCGAGACACTCGCANATCAACTGCGTGATACAAGTTTGCAGATCTATTCAGCTGCCTGTGACTATGCAGNGGCAAGAGGTTTGCTAATCGCCGACACAAAATTTGAATTTGGCAGGGTNGGCGATGAAGTCGTTTTGATCGACGAAGTGCTTACACCGGACAGTTCACGCTTCTGGGCCGCAGACAATTATTGTCCCGGACAGGCTCAGGCTTCCTTCGACAAACAATTTGTTCGCGAATGGTTGTCNCAATGTGGCTGGGACAAACAAAGTGATCCACCAGCATTGCCGACTGAAGTGATTGAGCAAACAGCTGCGAAGTACCAAGAAGCTTATGACCGTCTGACAGCATGACGACAAGCTGATTGCATGTTGCTGGCATCCACGTTGCGGCCATCAAACATACTTATCACGTTTTCGAAAGCTGAAGACTTCCCTTGCAGAAAAACCTCCCTGGCCGGGACGAGATCGTTTCAATGCCGCGAGATGAGGTCATTCGCTTCCAATCAGCGAACTCGATGTTCGCTGATGGCAAGGACAGAGATCAACCATTTGTCTGGCGTCACTGACTTTCTTTCAGTGTTCGCCCCTCGGCTGCCACCAATGCCCGAAACTGTTCAAATTTTTCCTGATCATCCATTCGCTTCAGATTCTCGGCCATGATGACATTATCGGCGGTGCGTAGAAAACGGTCAAACTTCACTTTTCGCTTCTGTTCACTTAACGTCGATTTCGCCTCCAGCGAAAGTTCTCGGTAACTTTCATACTTAGGATGATCTTCGATCGCTGCCACCAACTCGTCGCTTCGTGTCGTGATCAATTCAATGGCGAGAGGATTGAGCACATTGGCCAAAGCAGGCCAGCGTCGCTTCAGATCAGAAGCAATCTCGCGTCTCACATCACGACTTTTATCTTGGCCACGAGACACTGGCTGGCGGTTGCGTCCCGATCCACGACGAGTCTGAGTTGCTTTCCAAGCATCAACGAGACGATTATCTCCAGAAAGTTTCAGCTGCTCGGACAGNCCCTCTAAAACTTCTTTCTGCGAAGCTGTCGCCAGCTCCAAAACCAGTGAGTAATCGACGTCATTGGCCAGCAGTCCGTCATCTCCGTCACTGAACTTACTGTGAACCGTCAAGAATTCACCCGACGTCTTAACCGGTAAATCGATGGTATCAGCAGTCAGGATGACATAGGCGTGTGCTTCCTCAAATGAAACTTCACCATTCTNGTCATAGTCCGGAATCGCNATTGCCTTTCCACCTCGGTCACGCCCCCCAAGTGCTGCCCAGAAAAAAGAACTNTATTCCACATANCTGGCTTCATCGATTTCGGGTGTGCANCCTGCGGCTGGACGATCGTGCACAGTGGCGAAAAAACCAATCCTCCGTTGCTTGGAAAGACCTCGATCAGGATCACCACCATTGAACATGAAACGGGCAAACCCACCCGCATGACACTGGACCATGACAGTGACAACTTCCACACCCTCAGGTAACTGATCCAACATTTTGACCAACTCTGTCATTTTGATTGACTTATTATCCCAAGTCGCAATGGTGGTGTCGTGTTCATTGCGACGATTGCTGCTGCGGTTGCCATGAGCCGTGACATAGATCAGTAAACGATCTCCACTCTTTAGTTTTCTTCCTTTCGTAGAAAACCAGTTGCGGATATTGGCTGGACTTGTTCGGTCTTTGACGTTTGGCACTTGGTGGTTGCGATAGGTAAGCCCAAGATTTTCTTCAGACCCGAAAAACTCGGCCATCAAGCGGTTTGCCTTGGGCACAGAAGCTCGATCCATCACTTGCAAATCGGCACCTTTGGAATCTCCATCCGCAAAATAAATATCGTGCTGCAATCGCTCCATGCCTTGTTCTTCCAACAATCGTTGAAAGAACAAGACGTTGCGTTCCAAAGAGGCTTGATTGCCCGCAGGCGAATAACCTCCACCGATTGTCAACAAATGATCCTCCGCCCACCCCTGAACACTCAACAACAAGCAAGCCAAAACACTTACCAAGGAGGATCGCAATAAGAGATTCGGTCGCATAAAAATACTCTGATCAGTCGGGACAATGTCTACTTCGAACTACACGGCATGCTGGATTGAACCACAGAACCACTCAAAAAGCCCAATCACATTGCTTAATTTTCATAAAATCAGGTCGATATTCCCACCTCGCTCTTATCCGCTGGCCAATTACAAAAAGCGGCAAAACGGCAGATAACTTGCCAAGCAGGTGAGGTGAAAATCACAAAAAACAGATTGTTTAAAAGTTCCGCGCCGGATGGGCTTGGGCACGACGCTTCGTTATTTGAAGCGAGTCAACCGACTCTCCTGCAACAAACCCAACTAAAATCTGGAACGATCTGATGAAAAAAATCCTTTCTCTTGCCGCAACCACACTGCTTGTTCTGTCCACTTCCCACGCGAACGCCGCCTTGACCGTGTACGCAAATGTCACGCAAAAAGTGGCGAGACAATTGGGGATGCCGATGTCGCATCCGAGGCAATGAACATGGAAAAAGCAACCTATCACCTACTGCTCGACATCGGCTTCACTGAAGAGAAAGCATTCATGCTGCTCTTCTTCGACAGCGTAACTGAGCCAGGTGAAGTCCACGAAGCCGTGTACGCTGAACATGAATTTGAATAGTCCATCCGCGGCAACTCAGGGGCATGATAGCTATGGATTTAGGATTTACGTTCCCCACCTCCCCCGAAGCTTATCAGCGGGCAGTATTGGTTTTACTGCCAGCTAACTGGGCCGCTGGTGGGTAGCGTCACTAACAGGAAGCGTGACTTCTGTGCAGCTTCGCCCAGGAGAATCAAAAGATTCATGCGGAAGAGATAAGAACCACTGGTTGCTCGGCCACCCAAGATGACAAGAGCGTTAGTGGCTGACGAACTGGCCGTCGCCTTTAAGATACACGGCATCAAGGCAGAAACTTGGCAGCACGATCGCTGCCAAGGAACAAGGAACCATCGATAAAAAAGTAGGGCTGGCAGGACTTGAACCCGCGACCTAGGGATTATGAGTCCCCAGCTCTAACCAACTGAGCTACAGCCCCGAG
>PAUV01000053.1 GCA_002712845.1 Rhodopirellula sp.
GTGACAGTTACCAGTGATTGACCGCGGCATCATCGCCGGGACTGATAACAGCATCGCAACCTTCTGGACACGTTTGGTCAAAGCATCGAAGAAGTCAAAAAAAACTTGAAATCTGCTACTCCGGCACAAACCACCGCCTTTGCTTGCAAAGCAGACATCGAGTGCAACAGACATCGAGTGCAACAGGCATCGAGTGCAACAGGCATCGAGTGCAACAGACATCGAGTGCAACAGACATCGAGGACTACCGGCATAGGTCATTTAAGACATCGATTACTTGCTGGAATCACAACCTAGGTTCAAAACCAACGAACCAACATGCTGCGAAGGCCCCATACTTTCAAGAGAAGTGCTTGCGGCTGAATATCCCAGGCTTTCAAGCAGCCAGTCCATTTGAGTTGGCGGTGCGGCCGATCAAGCTGCATCACTCAACGTTTGGAGCTGGCTCTTTCTCTGGCTTCTGATTTTCAGCTTTCGAGTCTTCCGCACTCGACTCTTCCGTGCCTTCACTCTCGTTCGTGAAGTCGAGGCTGAGGGTGTACCGTGAACCAAACATTACTGTAACTTTGGATTCAGGCTGCCTCACGCTGACCAGCGTTTCCAGGAAGATCACATTGCGGGAGGGAACGAGGATCGGTTCTATTTCTGCGAGAACATCTCCATTTTTCGGATCCAGCAAAACGACTTCCAAGTCGGTCTTTTCTCGTTGGCCTGCGTACGTGACATCGAGTCTTGCAAGCACAATCCCCGGTGTCAGCATTGCCTGTGAAGTCGTGCAGCCCCATGGTTTTTCAAACTTCTTAGACCACACCAAGCTGCCATCCTTGAGTGAAAAAGCGAATGCAGCGTTAACGGTGTGGTGCAGTTTTCCTGTGGCTGTGTCGAGCCTTGGTTTACTGGTGTCGACTGCCGGCTTGGCATAACTTGGCATCACAACGGCAACGTCGCGTAACGCCAAAACCCTTACCTTGTCAAGTTTTTCCTGTGGTTCAAGCTGTGTTCGCACGAGTTCACGAGCATCACGAAGGTCCCAAATAAATGTCTCGCCTTGGGGACTCATCATGAGAAGCTGATGACCGGAGAAAAACCTGCAAATGAAACGCGGGACGGTGCTACCTTCATTTGGCTTTACACCAGAATTGGCTTTCTGACTGAGCAACACTTTGCCGTTGAAGGGGTTGACCAATTTAACGTCAAAGACATTTTCTTGATCTGTCTCCTCGTAACACAGCAGATTCTCTCCCGCTGTGCGCCACAACTCACCAAACTCAAAGGGGGTTCTACTTAGCTCTCGACCGTCAGCAATGTCAAAAAACACAGTCTCTCTGCCAGTAGAAGAAACAACAGCGACTCGTTGCCCATCACTGAGCACGAAACCGTTTTTGGGAGCCGAATTCACGTACCAAATTTCATCGCCAGTTTTCAGGCTGATGGCTCTCAGTTCGCCTCCTGTCAGCACAAGCACGCGATCTCCCAGAATGGTTCCGACTTGAAATTCAGGGCGATCCGTCATGTTATTGGTATTCAGGCGAAAATTCCTGACCTGATCACCAAAGGGGGTGGCGGTGGTTTCTGCAGTCAATTTCTTACCACCTGCTCCCAAAATTTCGCGAGACCACATGACTGCACCGGAGTTACCGGTGTTGGTCTTGGATACCTTGGTCATATCGATGGCGAACAAATGCGAGGTTGTATGCACGACCATCACGCTGCCAGAAACCATCGCACGCGCACGACTCGGATTAGTCGACGTGACGGCAGGTAATGGGATAGTTGTTTTCGCAAGACCATCAGGTCCCCGCAACACAAGGGCTCTCCCCAACGTTAGCACCTCAAAGCCACGGAATTGTTCGCCCGCTTGGATATCGAGGCTCACCTGAGTCGTTTTATTGTTGGTGTAAACGCGGCTTGCGTTTCCGGACCAATTGAATTTCACATTCGCAGGCCACGATTTTTCAACCAAGGCTTGCTCTGCAGTGTTACGAATTTCGTCGATCAATTTTGAATCTTCCTCGGAAAACTCTTCCGATCTTGATTCCAATTCACGAATCACATCGAGCACATCACGTGGCATCTTGCCGGTCGCATACGCATTGGCCAACATCAACAAGCGGGACGACGATAGTTGACGGATCCTGGTTGGACTGGCCCGAAAATGCCCTAGGGCGTTCATCTCCAGCTGTTGAGAGCTACCTAAGCTTCGATAACGTTTGTCCAACACAACTCTCAGGGCTTCAGCAGATTCCATTCCATCAAAATGAGTCAGCATGCGCTGAATCCGTTCAGTTGCTTGCTTACTCACGACTCGAACGGGAGTTGTTTGCAGATAATTCTCCAGCTGAGTCTCAAAATATTTACTCACCTCGGAATCTGCGTCTGACAGATACTGACGTACTTGGCCATTTAACCAAGCATCCGCGAGACACACGCGTCCCTGTTGCCCCAAGACCCCCTCCGCCGTCTCGTCTGATTTAAATTCACGACGAATCAGCTCACTCAGTTCCAACAACAATCGCACGGATTGCACGTGATCCTCAGCCGCAATCGCAGCCTCAAGCCGCAATACTTTGAATTCAGCCAACTGGTCAGGACGATCAATCAACGTCGAAAGCTCCTCGACCTGCTGAGGTGTCAAACTTCCCCGCTGACGAAAATCCGCCAGCATCCCTGCGGCACTCAGCATCCGCACCTCATCATTTTCCGGCTGCGCGATTCGAGCCCTCGCAAGCAACTTCAACGCGTCGTTGATATTCCCTGATTGAATCAACAACTCTGACTTGCGGACAATCGCATCAAAGTTGTCGGGATCTTCTTCCAGCATCCGGTCGACCAGTGGAACCAGAGTCCTCTCTCCGAATGCCACACTTAACTTTGTCGCTCCCTGCGTGATCACCTCGCCATCGACGGCAATCATATTTCCGAGTTCATAATTGGTTGCCCGGCGGTCCATCACCGCACCATCTTTTAGGGAGATCTGGACTATTTCCTGGGTATTGGTCGGCAGAAGATAGCAGTCATCTCCGAACACTCCTTGACCGGAGACCTGCTGCCCGGACACGAACATATCTGAGTTTGTCTTCCAAACCTGACTACCATCGGCGAGGCTGAACGCCTTCATTACCCCGGGACCTACAACGAAAAAATTGTCTCCACGGATTCCCGCGAGGTAACGCATCTCAAGACGCGTTTTCTTGGTGAACAATGCCTTACCCGTTAGAAGGTCCATCCCAAACAGGCGATCTGTTTCCACTGGCGTAACCAAAAGTGACAGATCGGAGACAATTGCTGTGCCTGTAAACCAACGATTGAGTAACTGATCAGTGCCTCCTCCCATAGCAAACCTGGCTTGGACACCGTTGCGTTGGTAATTCACCCCCCACCTCAAGGTCCGATCCCCCAAATTCACAGCCACCAATGCTCCGGCCCCTGTGGGACAAATCAACACCCCATCCTGATAACTCAACATTGCACCGGCAACACGGCGTATTGGATCTCGATTGACCATTCCGTACTCGTTAGCGACCAGTTGCTGCCGCCAGATTTCCCGACCCGTGAGTGGATCAAGGCAAATCAGGAATATGTCGCCGGCCAATTCACACATGGCATACAAACGACCTTCAAGCGGCAAAGGCGGCCCCAGGAAAAAGGCATTTGCCAAGGGAGAATCCGGTCCAGCTCTAACCCCCTGAAACCACTTCAGAATCCCTTCGGACTCCAACTCCAATGCGATAAGTGAATTCCCACTGCTAGGCATCGCCGCCCGGCCAAATCCAATGTTCAAACCCGCTGCCGGATTCAGCTTCGGCAACCCTTCAATAGCGTAAACACGCTCTCCATCACTTGTCACCTGCCCGTATGGCAAATCATTCCAAACCCGCTGTTTCAAAAGCTGAGTTAATTGGGATATTTTGCCGGCGATGCTACCCCGTCGAGCATTGGCCATACGGGCCATGGCTTCATTGTTTTCATCATCCTCAGGACTTTTGCTCCAAGGATGTAACCAAACTCGCTTTCCTGTTCGATAATCGACGCCCACCAAATACTCGGTGGTNCGCATCAGAAGNTGATCCCCCACTCGAAGCGGTACCCAGCTTGGAGGTGGCATTTGCCCACTGGATACCAGCGTTCTCTTCAGTTCATTCACNGCACGCTGCTGCTTTGGNCTGACCGTCGTATCCAACTGCCACCGAACGTTGCTCAAAGGCATTTGGCCAGAACTGGCACCATTTCGATTTTCGCCCGCGTTNAATACACGATACTCCTTCAGCTGGCCTTTCGAGAGCTTTTCAGTGGAACCATAAAACTGCTCAAGCCAATCCCTTAGATCGCCGCCTCCAGGTCCTGACTGCTCAACACCACCTATGGTGACTTTCCCTGAGGTCCCCAATAAGGAAGAAGGCAAATCTCGCTTTGCCAACTTGCACGCAGCGGCATGCAAGACAAGAACTTCCTTGCCAAGTCGGTTCACTGCTCTCGGAACGGTAACGATGTCGTCCAACAAAGCTGAGGCCGCAATGGGGTGGCCTTCCAACATTTCATGCTGCGCAAGCAACCAAGAAGCATCATACCCAGCTTGGGTATGAAAATACCTGCGCCGCACCTCACGTACACCGCCCCAATCTCGTGTGTCCGCCGCTTGCTGCAGCAATTTACTTGCGGAGGGTCCGTAACGCAGTTCATAAGTTTCCATGGCTGCCGAAGGCATGCCACCAATCATGTCACGAATTTTATTTTTATAGCTCTGATTGAACGGCGTGCCGTAAACCGGTGACTCGCCCGCATCGAGAAAGAAATCCTGGCTCGACAACTCACCTTCATCACCCTCTTCGGTCACGCGGGCAAGCAGGTCACCCAAACTTATCACCGCGTCGTTGTATCTTGAATCCTCGATTGCTTCCTTCGCCTCTCTCATCTGCTTTTGCAAGGTGCGGGGCACGGGTACGAAACGGCCGGGAGCGGTAAAAGGACTCGAACTTCGGAACTGCGAATATGCAGGCTTAGCCCAGTTCAGTTCCGAAACCGTCAGCAATACCAGCAGTAAAACAACTGGTTTGAACAATCGGGCGATTTGTCTTTGAACCACAATAAAACCTGAAGATGAAAGGGATAGCTCGATGGCTAACTCGGCCGACGGCACTGCTCAATCAGGATGTACCATGTCCTGCTGCCCCCATTGTACGGCCCAATCCACAATTGTGGCGAGTGTCCGAGCTACTTTCGTGGTTCCAGACCGGTCAAAATGTCGTCAAACACACGTTCTGCAGACTGATCGCCATCAATTTCCAGTACATTCCCCTGCCCGCGATAGTGCTGCAGAACGGGGGCGGTCTGAGTTCGATATACCTCAAGACGCGCAGAAATGGTTTCCCTGTTGTCGTCTTTACGATTCTGGAGTTCAGCTCGCTTTAAAAGCCTATCCAACAGAACCTCAGGATCGACATGCAAGTGCAACACCGCGTCAATCCGCATTTGGCGTTGCTTTAGAAACTCATCTAACAGTTCAGCCTGATGGACAGTTCTTGGAAAACCGTCAAAGAGACACCCAGATTGACAATCGCTCTCTGAGAGACGCTTGGTCACGATAGGCATTACGAGATAATCCGGGGCCAAACGCCCCACGTCGATATAGCTTGCGACGACCTTGCCAAGTGGAGAATCACGCTCGGTATCTCGAAGCATGTCACCGGTCGAGAGGTGAGGCACTCCCAACGACTTTACCAGCCGACTGCACTGCGTTCCCTTGCCCGCACCAGGAGGTCCAATGAACACAATCCACATTGCTAACAACCATGATAAAAAGCTGCCGATGGACAACAAAGACGCCGTCAGACAGTTTGCAGACAAAGTCTGCCCTCGTCTGCAGCAATCGTTCATTCAGCACACGATGTTCAGGCAGTAACCAAAGCCCAGCTCACCTTAGCAAACTGTCGGATTGCCACGATCAACGCATTCCGCCTTTCCAACCATTCATCAGGCCGGAAGCATTCCGCTGTTCCGCATTCCGCTGTTCCGCATTACGCATGAACAGCTCATGAGCACCAGTCACTACTTACACGACAGGCGAAACACCGCCGCCGGCTCCCTCGAGCAAGCCACGATAGTTACGCATCACCAAGTGACTATCAATCTTCTGAACCAAGTCAAAAGCGACACTGACAGCAATCAGCAATCCCGTTCCGCCGTAGAAACCAGCGATCGAGTATGGCACACCCAATGACCCGTAGACGATGGTTGGCACGATCGCGACGATCGAGAGGAAGGCTGCTCCCACGTAAGTGATTCGCACCATTACCTTCTCTAGATAATCCGTCGTTCTCTTGCCTGGACGATACCCCGGAATGAATGTCCCGCTATCTCGCAGGTTATCCGACATTTCCTTCGGATTGAACGTGATGGCCGTCCAGAAGTAGCAGAAGAAGAAAATCAACACGACATAGAGCAGATTGAAGATGAACGATGCTTGGTCATTCAGCGTCAGGCCCATGTAGTTCAGGGCTTTGAACATGAAGCCACCGCTATCGAACAAGCCGGCCAAACCGCCCAACAACATTCCGGGAATCATCAAAAGACTACTGGCAAAAATGATCGGCATGACGCCGGCCTGGTTGATCCGAAGCGGCAGGAACTGCCGAGTACCCCCGTAAACCCGACGACCACGGGTGAATTTCGCGGACTGTGTCGGGATTTTCCTCTGTCCAAGCGTGATGAAGACAACTCCAAACACCACTCCAACAAACAGCACGATCAAAAGAACGAGCGTCTCAATTCCGATTTGCCCTCGGCTCAGTCCTGTTAGTTCCGTCTTCATGTTTCGGACCAACTCATACAATGCCTTCGGCATTTGAGCCAGGATCCCGGCCATGATCAGCAGACTGATACCATTGCCGATCCCGTATTCATCAATTTGTTCACCCAGCCACATCAGGAAGACGGTGCCACACGTCATCACGAGCACCGCTACAATCTGCCAACCCCAGAACAGCCCGGTCTGATCCGCGTTGAGGAAATCGATGTCAATATTGCCGTAGCCCGCGGCACCTCCCGACATCAACATGAACTTCAAGTACATGTAACTTTGCACAAGGCAAATCGCGACCGTCAAATATCGCGTGTATTCGTTGAGTTTCTTGCGGCCCGCCTCACCTTCTTTCTTCAATTCTTCGAGCGGTTTGTAGACGCTTCCAAGCAGTTGAAAAATGATCGACGCGGAAATGTAGGGCATGATCCCCAAACCGAAGATCGTGGCCTGACGAAGGTCGCTAGCGGCAAACACTGTGATCTTCTCGAAGAACTCAGATGCTGCCCCCCCTTCATCCGCCAGATCAGTCGCGATCATTGGCAAGGGAATATGGAAACCGATCCGGTAAACTGCCAGCAGACCAACGGTCAGCAATATCTTCTTGCGAAGTTCCGGGATCGAAAAAATGATGCGCAGCTTTTCAAACATGCGTCAGGTCCATCTTGGATTCGTGCCGCAGCGATCGTGTTCGGCAAGCGGCAGGTTGATTCGTCTGAATGAAATTTAAGGTCGCTCGCAACCGCACAGGAAAGCACTAAACTTTCCCCGCTGAATGGCGAGTGACTGGATCGCAGTCTACCGGCTTCTTCCCAACAGAGCGAGAGGAATGAGTCCCCCCCGGACGCGGCTTAAAACCACCAGACCATCGCAAAACAAGCCCGATTCCGCTAACGAGGAGTTCCCTCGATGCAACGAAAACCGGGCTGGCGTGCTGTGAGCATCGTCTAGGACTTGCTCTTGGCTTCCTTCAAAGCGCTCACACGCTCGTCAGGTGTTCGCTTACTGACTAGCTTTGTGATCGTCCCACCAGCAGCAGTGATTTTCTCTTCTGCTGACTTGCTGAACCGATGAGCACAAACAGTCAATTTCTTAGTGATCTCACCATCGCCAAGGATTTTCACCTCGTCGAAATTACCCTTCGCCAAATCCTTCGCGGCGAGGCTCTCCAAAGTGACCTCAGCTCCATCATCAAACGCCTCATTGATGCGTCCAACGTTTACAGCAAAGACCGTCATCGCCCAGCGGTTGTTGAAACCACGCTTAGGAACACGACGGAACATAGGCATCGCACCACCCTGGAAGTTGGGCTTGCGACTGTAGCCACTGCGGCTCTTGTGACCCTTGTGGCCACGTCCGGCAGTTTTGCCGTGCCCGCTACCTGGGCCGCGACCGATTCGCTTCCGTTTGCGGTTTTTTAGGATCCCGCGATGGACATCGTTGAGGTTCATGGTGAAACCCGTTCTAACCTTATCTCTGTGACTTTATTCAATCTGTCTTGTTGTGGGCGTCGGCACAACGCTCGTTGTGCTGCCCGATATCTCGGTCTTAAGCCGTTAACTCTTCGACTTCCAGACCCCGCAAAGCAGCGACCTGCTCAGCAGTACGCAACTTCGACAGTGCATCGACTGTCGCCTTGACGAGCGTGACAGGATTGTTGGTCCCGTATGACTTCGTCAGAATGTCGTGAATTCCTGTCGCTTCGCACACGGCACGCACGGCTTGGCCGGCAATAATACCCGTACCAGCTCCGGCCGGCACGAGGATCACTTTCGCAGCGCCGTAGTGGCCCCAAACCTGATGAGGGATACTGCCCTCAACCAGAGGGACATCGATCAAGCTACGACTAGCCTGCTTTTGTGCCTTCTGAACGCTTGGGGGTACTTCGTTTGCCTTCCCGTAGCCCCAACCAACTTTTCCGTTGCCATCACCGACAACGACCATGGCAGCAAAGCTGAATCGGCGACCACCCTTGACCACTGCAGCGCAGCGTTTGATCTTGACCACTCGGTCAAGCATCCCGTCGCCGAGACCTTCTTTTTCCTGTTTTCGTTGCTTTCGCGGTGCGTTACTAATGGTTCAATCCTCTTCAGGAGGTGCTATCTGGTTGTTTCGTTAAGTTAGAATTCGAGCCCACCCTCGCGGGCTGCCTCGGCAAAGGCCAGAACACGGCCGTGGTATTTGTTGTGCCCTCGGTCGAGTCTCACTCGTTTGATTCCTGCAGCCGATGCCTTCTCTGCGATCGCTTTTCCGATCAAAGCAGCAGCGTCACAGTTACCTCCACCGCTGACATCCGAACGAACGGCCTTGTCCCGTGTACTGGCACTCACGAGCGTTTTCCCAGACAGATCATCAACCACTTGGCAGCTAAAATGCTTCAATGTGCGATTGATACACATCCGAGGTTGTTCCGAAGTACCACGCAGCTTGTTTCGCACATGCTGCCGGCGTCGGAGTCGTTTCTTCTGAAGTTTCTTGTTCTTATCCATCTGATTACCGTTCGAGCCAAATCCGACGCAATCGTCAGAGAGGCGGTCTTTCTAGGTAGTGTTTTATTTGGTTGCGGACTTACCAGGCTTGATCTTAACTTGCTCACCCTGATATCGAATCCCCTTGCCCTTGTAAGGCTCGGGCTTTCTGAGCGATCGGACTTCGGCGGCGAACTGGCCCACCTGTTGCTTGTCACAACCCTGAACGACGATGTGCGTTTGATCTGGGCACGTCACACTCAAGGTCTTGGGAATTTTCTGGTGCAGCTCGTTGGCGTATCCTACGCGAAGNTGCAGGACATCGCCCTGAATCGCTGCGATGTAACCAACACCCACGATTTCCAGCTTTTTCTCGTAGCCCTTTGTCACGCCTTCGACCATATTAGCGATCAGAGCACGGGTCAAACCGTGGAATTCGCGTGCCGAACGGTCGTCTCCTGCTCGCTTGACGATGACACTATTGGTGTCACCGTCAACGCTAACGGAGACCTCGGGGCGATGCTCATACTCGAGCTTGCCCTTGGGACCTTCGATGTTGATGAGACGACCGGTAACGCTCACTTTGGCGCCACCTTCGATCGCTACGGGTTTCTGTCCAATGCGACTCATAACAGTTGCTTTAATTTCAGTCTAAGTATTTTGCTTGGCAAACCTGGAACACCACTGATTGTGAACGGCGAAAACCGTTCACAAGCATCAGGCAATTTCGCAAAGCACCTCTCCGCCAATGTTCTCACGTCGAGCTTCGCGATCACTAATCACGCCTCGACTGCTACTGATGATGCTGATTCCCAGCCCACCAAGCACTGGCTTGAGTTCTTTACCACGGGTGTACATGCGACGTCCGGGCTTGCTGACACGCTTGATCGACTGGATCACNCGCTCACCATTGGGCCCATATTTCAGTTCTAATCTCAGTGTGGACGTAGGGTTTTCCTCGTCCACTTCCTTCCAGTCCCAGATGAAACCTTCGCGTTTCAGAACGTCGGCNATGCCACGCTTGAAACGACTGGATGGAATATCGACAAATGGCTTCTCAACGCGTACCGCGTTACGGATGCGAGTGAGCATGTCGGCAATTGGGTCGGTCATCATAATGTTGTCTACTCCCCTTCGACTCTTTCGATTCTCACCAGCTGGCCTTGCGAACACCCGGGATCAACCCGAGATTAGCATTTTCGCGAAAACAAATCCGGCACAGTCCGAACTTGCGGTAAACCGAGCGAGGACGCCCGCAGAATTTACANCGGTTCTCCTTCCGGCTACTAAACTTTGGCTTTCGATTGGCCTTGGCTATCTTCGATTTGCTTGCCACGGGGTGACTTTCAGTTTCTTGGCTGTAAAGTGGAAGATTCTGTCGCGTCGTAAGCTAACTTACGCCGCTCCCTTTTTACTGTTGTCCTGCTTGAAAGGCATTCCAAGCTTCTCAAGCAGGTCACGAGCTTCATCGTTCGTATTGGCGGTCGTTACGATGGTGATGTTCATGCCCTGGGGGCGAGTGAACTTATCCGGATTCAACTCCGGAAACACCAACTGCTCAGTNAAACCNAGCGTGTAATTCCCACGTCCATCAAATGCTTTGCGACTGATGCCGCGGAAGTCACGAACACGAGGNAAAACNACCGANACTAANCGGTCGAGAAACTCGTACATTCGCTGACGTCGCAAAGTAACCATGCATCCAATGGGCATGCCTTCNCGAAGCCGGAAGTTAGCAATCGACTTGCGAGCATTGGTAATCACAGGCTTTTGACCTGAAATTTCCGTCATGCACTCATATGCAAGGTCGAGGACTTTCTTGTCTCCAATGGCCTGTCCGACACCCATGTTCAGGGTAATCTTTTCGACACTTGGAATCTGGTGTGGATTGTCATATCC
Source organism: Rhodopirellula sp. (assembly GCA_002712845.1). The sequence goes on from PAUV01000053.1 coordinate 11,164, forward strand.
GTGCAACTCGGCCAACGCCTTGCGGACGTCGTTCTCGTATCGAACTTGCAATCTTGGTTTTGAATCTGCCATTTGTTTTTTCCGCGTTCGCGGTTTCTAACAACTGTTTTTCGATGTTGATCGTTGGTTATTTCGTGCTTGCATCAGCCGGCATGCCGGAGATTGATGCTTACTTACTGGCGTGTCGCTCGCGAGCTGGAGCGATCTTGCCCAAGCTGGCCCCACTGCCTTTGGCATAACGTTCTTTGCTTCCATCTTCCAGAAACCGAACGCCGATTTTCGTGGGCTTACCCGTGGTCGGGTCGACCATCATGACGTTACTGGCACTGATTGGCATTTCCTTCTCGAGCCGGCCACCCTGAGGATTTTTCTGACTACGCCGCACGTGCTTCCAAACCTTGGCGACACCCTCAACGACAACCTTATTGTTCTTTCGGTCGATCTTAAGGATCTTGCCTCTGGCTTTCGAAGCCTTTCCAGCTCCGGCAATCACTTCGACTTCGTCATCAATACGGAAATACATGACTTCTACTTCGTTTCAAACTGTGTGGTTTCTAACGGTAAACTTCACTCGCTGCTGGTCAAACAACCTCATTGGCCAGGCTGACAATTTTCATGAAGCTGCGATCACGCAACTCACGAGCAACCGCACCAAAGATGCGTGTGCCGCGAGGCGTCTTGTCTTTATCGATCAGAACGACAGCATTGCTATCGAACTTGATGTAACTCCCGTCAGTGCGACGAGTCGGCTGCTTTGTCCGGACAATCACTGCACGAACAATCGACTTCTTCTTGATTTCACTGCCAGGGATCACACTCTTGACGCTACAGACAATCACATCACCCAAGCCTGCGAAACGACGCCGGCTTCCGCCGAGCACCTTGATACACATGACTTGTCGGGCACCGGTGTTGTCGGCCACATCGAGTCGGGATTCTTGTTGGATCATTTTCTTATCTTACTGCCTGGAAGGCTCTTGCTAACTTCGGTTGTGACTGGCCCATAACGGGTCACTCACCTGCTGTCTCTTCACTCGTCTCACCAGCTTCATCACCAGCATGGGCAGCTTCAATCGCTTCCGATTCGGCTTGCGTCGCACCCTTACGGGCCGCACGCAAAGCAGCAACATCCACTTCGGTGCTCTTCTCGAGCACGCGAACCAAACGCCAACGCTTGAGCTTGCTCAACGGACGGGTCTGAGTGATCTCAACGATATCGCCAACGTTGGCCTCACTCTTCTCGTCGTGGGCGTAGAGCTTGGAGCGCTTCGACACGAACTTCTCGTAGAGCGGGTGACGGACCTTGCGGTTGACCTGCACGACGATCGTCATATCCATTTTGTTGGA
>PAUV01000054.1 GCA_002712845.1 Rhodopirellula sp.
GAACCTGACCTGTACTATCGCTCGAAGCCGCTGAGTGACTACGACGCCATCGTGCCCCGAATTGGTGCCTCGATTACCTACTTTGGCACTGCCGTCGTTCGCCAGTTCGAACAAATGGATGTCTTCTCAGCTGCATCTTCGGCTGGCATTGCCAACTCCCGAGACAAGCTACGCTGTTTACAAATTCTTAGCCGACATGCAATCGGCATTCCAGAGACAACGTTTGTCCGAGAGAAACGGGATGTCCTGCCAGCGATCGAAAGGGTAGGTGGTGTCCCCATCATCATCAAACTACTTGAGGGAACGCAGGGCGTTGGCGTGATCCTTGCTGAAAGCGTCAAGATTGCCGAGGCCATTATAGAAACACTGCAAAGCACTCGACAAAATGTCTTGATTCAAAAATTTGTTTCTGAAAGTAAAGGGAAAGACATTCGTGCCTTTGTCGTCGGTGATCGTGTGGTTGCTGCAATCAGGCGTGTTGCTCAGGGACAAGAGTTTCGCAGTAATGTTCACCGTGGTGGCCGAACCGAACGAGTCATTCTGGACGAAACTTACTGCCAAACAGCCGTACGATGCACACAAATCATGGGACTTCGTGTCGCTGGCGTTGACATGCTTGAAAGTGACGAAGGCCCACAAGTCATGGAAGTCAATTCCTCGCCAGGGCTTGAGGGAATCGAGACCTGCACTCAACTTGATATCGCCGGCGCAATTGTTGATTACATTGCCGCCCAAATCGACTTTCCAGAAGTGGATGTTCGCCAACGACTTTCCGTTAGCCGAGGGTACGGCGTCACCGAGATCCATATTCCGGAAGGTTCTGAATTCATCGGAAAATCAATCGATGAGTCTGGCCTCCCCGAGCAGGACATCAATGTGTTAACCCTTTACCGAGGGCAAACGGTAATCCCGAATCCTCGTCTGAAGCGAACATTGGAACCAAACGATCGACTACTCTGCTTTGGAAAACTGGAAGCCATGCGTGGAATGGTTCCCGAAAAAACTCGTAGAAAACGCCGTCCAAAACTGAAGCAACTGTCCACTGATGTGGACTCGACATCTGACCCAAACTAAGGTGTCTTCGGCTGAGACCATGGCCCACAACTCCGCCATTCAGATTCACCAGCGCTGCCAAGATTCACTTTCCAAACTGCCTTCGTCGTTCATTGATTATGGGCACCAAGCCCATAATCAATTCGCGATCGATGTTTAACGACATCGGATTCTGTCAATTCACCTGCCGAATGAGAGACAGCGACAAGCTTTGCACAAAGAAGACGAATGGTTTGGTTAACCCCGTCGGCTGATCACAATCAGCGGACTGTCAGTTTGGTTGGCAATCTTCCGAGTGAACTGGCCGAAAAGCTTGCGTCGAGGCCCGATGCGTTGGACGCCCAATATCACGAGCTGTCCTTCAGCAGCGGCAGAGATCACATCAACAGGATCATCACTCTTGATAACGACCTGCTCGGAACTTCCAAAAACATTGTCATGAGCCATTCTGTCCAGATCACGTTTGGCACGCCTGAATTCAGCCGCATCTACAGCAGCGGGCAGAACACGTATGAAAGTCACCTTGCATTTTTGTTGCCGCGAAAAGCTTGCCAAGAGTCGAGCGAGTAANTGATCGTGCCCNCCNCGTCCTGCGACCGGCACAAGAATNCGTTGAGTCTCTGACAAACTCCANGACCCNGAAGCCCTGAGAACAACAACGTCACTCTCAAGTTGCCCCAACAATGTCTCCAGTGGTGAATCGGCCTGATCGCTATCGATTTTACTGAGCCCCAAGAGCACAGATTCACAACGATGCAGCTTGGCAACACGCGCAATCTCGGGCATCGGATCTGGGGATACCGTTGTCAGGGTCTCCACGGCAACCTTAAGCTTCGACGATGCTCGGATCAACTCACTTAGTAACGTCTGAGACTTATCAACGGGCGCGGGATCTGCATCGGGATCCCACGAACTAGGGGCGACCACAACCGTCTGCAACAATACGCGGCCAGCAGCGGCAGGTACCAGAGTGTTGGCGAGTGAAATCATTGCTTCAGCATTGCGAGGATTGGCGATCGGCACCAACACCAATGGTGAANTGCCCCGCAATCTGAGTAGCTCCGGATTGGCAGCCATGCTGGAAACATCTTTCAGCCGTGCCCGCCGAGCAAATAGCGTCAAGAACAGGATGCCACCAACACTGAGCCAAACCACAGCGATCGTTCCAGCTGAAGGCACAACCAGTCCCTGAAACACAGCCAAAGCCACGCAGGCCGTNCCTCCTATCACCGGCACAGCAGGGTACCACGGGGTTTGAAAAGGTGGCTGAATAACGCTGCGACGCCTCACTAATACAGCCAGCCAATGAGCCATGGCAAAAGTAATCAAGAAGATCAAGCTGGCGGCAGCCCCNGCCGCCGCGACATCNGGCAGCNCNATCACAAGNATTGAAATCAGCCCAGCCGTNACCGCAATGGCATGAACGGGNGTGTGCCGACGAGGCGACAACCGNCTNATCACCGANGGCAACGTATGNTCACGTGACATCGCCAATGCAATCCGCGATGCTGCGAAGAGATTCGCCTGCAGCGCCGTGAACATCGATAGCACAGCAGCTACGAGCACGAATCCATAACCAACCGGCCCAAGATAGTTCCGGGCGGCAATAGCGACGATCCCCTCTGGATTCTCAGCCGCAGCATCCGCAATGCCCTGGCCCGCAGAAACCCCCACGGTTGTAATCACAAACAACAAGGGCAGATAAATCAACAACGCGATGATGAGCGAATACACCATTGCCCGGGGAATATTACGAGCAGGATTCCGGACTTCTCCGCCGACGGCTGCAATCAAATCAAAACCTTGCAAAGCAATGAAACTGAATCCCATCGCTTCAAAAACCCCCACCGTTCCGGACGAAAAGAATGGCTGAAGTGAAGCCTGCGTTTGCGATAGTGGTTGCCAGGCAACGGCCCACAAACCACCCAGAATCAGAATACCGAAGACAAGAACCTTCCCGGCGTTTGCCCAGCTACCACCTCCCCCGGACTTCANCACCAGCCNNACTGCCAGTGTCAGCACAGCCAAAANTGCAATCCATGGCACCAACCGCTNGNCCATTACCCACACAGGCACGACATACCCCAACGTGTCGATACACTCGCGGAGCAGTAACACGGAAAAATATCCGAAGCCAACCGCGTAAAGCATCGCNGCAACGATCGAGGCAAACCAAACAATCCAGCCCACCGCAAAAGCAGCCTCGATCGACAGGACCTTACGGCTGAATGCGTAAGTGCCACCGGACTCAGGAAACTTCGAAGCCATCTCCCCAAGGCTCAATGCCGTCAACAAAGCAATGACGCCATTCAAGGCAAATGCCAACAGGGCAGCGGGTCCAGTCGTTGCAAAAGCAACACCAGCGAGAGCCAAGATCCCGCCGCCGACGATCGCACCAACGCCGATACCCGTTGCCGATCCAAGTCCAATATGTCGTTCGTTATCTGGAACCACCGCATGCTCGCTGAATTTTGGCGTGTTGTGCCGGCATTCTGTCACTTAATCCGACAACGTCAATGCGTGCCGCAACGATCAAAGTCGAACCCGTCGCACGCTNATGAGACGTNCATTCAGAAAGATAACGTTCGCGTTGGTGTGACGCACAACCGGAATGACACCTCCAGCCATGCGTCTCATCTTGAAAATGGATAATGAACTCAGTANTGGCTACTGCCTTAAACANTAGGTTGCCACCCGGGTGCATAGTCCCGTCCCCATAACGCCTGAGCTGCGGGGTTGTCCTTGATATGGCCATTCGCCGGGTTTGTGTTGACAACACTACCGGTGCGATACGCGATATTGCCGAGATGACATAGCAAGGTGCTCTTGTGAGCGATTTCGATATCAGCGTTGGTTAATTGCCCGGTACGTACACCGTTGAGAAAATCAGCAAAGTGATCTTTATCACCACCAGCACCATTACCAGTTTCTATTTCTTTTCCCTTCATGTCGTACATGACATAACCTGTTCCCTGCTGCACAAGTGAACCCTCGGAACCATGAAAGCTAATTCCAAATCCAGAGTCCTGTGCTCCTAGAGGTGACCAGCTCAGCCCTTCCCAGGTAATGGATTTTCCTTCTGGAAAATCCATCGTCACCATCAAAGTATCGGGCGTTTCCTGATCATCATCATGACGATACTTACCCCCACCAGCAGTCACACGACTGGGGTAGTCTACTTCCAGCCCCCAGCGTGCCACATCGATACCATGCACCCCATTGTTGCCTAGTTCACCGTTACCCCAATCCCAGTGCCAATGCCAGTTGTAGTGCACGACNTTATCTTTAAAGGGTCGGTCAGGCGCTGGTCCCTGCCACAAACGCCAATCCAGCCAATCCGGTGTATCCACGGTCTTGCCTACCCCGATGGAAGGTCGGCGATTGTTGTACCAAGTACGTGAATAAAGCACCTTACCGATTGCCCCATCATGGATACGCTGAATGGCTTCAACGATACCTGGCCATGAACGTCGCTGCGTTCCCATTTGAACGATACGTTTATTTTTTCGAGCCGCAGCGACTGCCATCTCGCCTTCCTCGGGAGTGTGACTGCATGGCTTTTCAACGTAGACGTGCTTACCAGCAGAGCAACCCAGAATGGTAGCCGGCGCGTGCCAATGATTTGGCGCCGCCACCACCAGCACATCGACACCAGTGTCATCAAGAATGCGGCGAAAATCACCGACAACCTTGGGCTCTTTCTTCTGAACTTCACCTACCAACTCACTGACTCGACCAGCAGCTCGAGTATCAACATCACAGACATAGGCAACCTCAGTATTGCCCGCCGCCATCATTCCTCTTGCGATTGCACTACCACGACCATTCACGCCCATGATGCCCATGACAACACGATCACCAGGTGAATCTTGCGTTTGATTCTCGGGATCATCTGCATGAGCCGATGATGTCATTGCTCCCGCTGCAGCCAACGCCACACCCGACTTCAAAAACAGTCGGCGATCTCTTTCATGCTGTTTGCTACGAATCGCAGCCACCGAATCCGTTGTCGAGACTGGCTTGTGGATAAAATCACTCATTGGATGCTCTCTNTATCTGATATTTATGATGGGATTTCTTGGCGGGTTGAATCACGAAGGGTTGCCGATGTCCAAAGTCCTCTGCAAGCCGATCGGCGAGTTCGACATTTGCAGGCCCAGCGTGAGCATGAATCATATAACGCCATGTCGTCGGTCTATCTCGGTACAACATGATCGGGGCNTCGCCGCAGACAGATGCTCCCATCCAGCCATCATCTCGCACATGCCANTTGCTGGGGTAAGTTGCATTTTCCGGATGGTCAAAGTATGTCAGGCCTTCGGTGACTCCTGCATCAACTGACCCACTGTAATCCATCCAGGCCGAAGCTTTTTCAAACAGTTTTTTTTCTGTTTGCAAACCATTGCTGCCAGTCAAAATTCCGTCACCAAAAACGGCCGAAATCGATCCAGCCACCCGCACCGCCAGCAANCCAAAGTTAGTTTGTTCCAATTCCAGAGATTCTGAGATGGAATTCAATGTTGTCTGGATTTCGACTAAAACACCGCCGTCGTCCGCTGGCATTATGGCTGTCACTAATTTTTGCTTTAGCAATGGGGCGGGATCATGACCATCGTACCAGCCGAGTTCCACTGCCATGCTCGCCTCATCTGGGCCATCTTGATAGGCGAGCCATTGTTCTTGTCGAATGACCGCGTCAGTCGTGTCAGACCAAAAATCGATCCCAAGAACTTTGTAATGAGCGAACCAGATCGATCGGTGATGATCATGATTCGGTGCCCCTGGGTGCCCCATCCGCGTTAATGGCAAGCCGGAGGGTCCCGTCAACGGAAAGAAGAATGGTCTCGGAGCATCATCCGCGGCGTGCCATCGCAATCGCTCTTGACCATCAACGACAAACGCAACCTGTTTTTGTGGCAAAGGTACCACTTGGCAGCGTGGAGTTCTGGGAAACATCAGCCACCCTAATAATGATCCATTGAGAGAAAAAACTCGTTCAATGGATGGGGGATAAAAGTCAGTGTTGCGGGAAGAAACACAGGCGGGGCACATACGGGATAACCGAATTGTAGCAAATCGTGCNTCGGTTACAAAAAATTGAATCTGTGACCAAACGTGTCACACCATCGTGTCATCCTTGGAATGTCATCAAATTTCCAAGTGATAACAGAGTGAGGTACACGATGTACGAATTCGACGAAGAGAGCTGGGATGAGCAACAGGCTGAAACCGGGCATCTTGGCCGCCCGATAGCAGGATGGCTGATTGAGTGGAAACTGCCAGCAGCCGATCAACGTTTCACCCTGATCCCGAGATTCCTCCAAATTGGCACCGGACAATGGTGTGCGGCGGAGTATGCGACCCTTTTCCCCGAAAGAGCGACGGCAGAGGCGTATGCAGACGAGTTTGGGATTCCGCTGACTGAAGCAGTCAACATCGTGCAGCATCGGTTCTGACTAATTGGCGAACTGACGTAACTCACAGGCACGAGCGGCACAAATGTCCAACAGGCAGGGGAGTAAAGGAGTGCTCGCCTGCCCTATTTTTGGCACAAAGCACGCCAATTCAGCCAAGTTTCAAGAAATTTTCGGCTGCAAACTCGTTGTTACACTCCGAAAAAGCACGTAGACCAAGCGGAAATTCTCACGCAAGTTACAATGGGGCAGTTCAAGGCCTCTCGATTCCCACCTGAAGCTTCTCTGCTCATGACTGTAAGAAACGTTCTGCTCTTAATTGCTTTCCTGGCTCCAAACGCAGCACTGTTTGCTGCCGAACCAGCCAAAGCCGAGGCTGAGTCCAGTAGCGACGGCCCTGCGGCCGGCCACAGCTATCACGGAGAAGCCTTCAATGAAGGACCACGCCAAGCTGCTGTTTTGATTGAAGGGATGTCACCCATCAAATTTGAGACCTCAGCCAAGACGCCCGCCGCACAGAAATTCATTGAGCAGGGAATCGCACAGCTGCATGGATTTTGGTATCTGGAAGCGGAGCGATCATTTCGACAAGCAGCCAAGGAAGATCCTGAACTCGCCATTGCCTATTGGGGCATGACGATGGCAAACGCCAACAATACAGGTCGCGCCCGAGGCTTCATCGATAAAGCCATGGAGTTGCGTAAAGCGAATACCACTCGAAGAGAAACGCTCTACATCGAAGCACTGGATCGTTTGATTCCCAAGCCAAAGAAAGACGACAAAAAACCGGACCGCGAAGCAGAACGTGAAGAGAAAAAGAAACGGACGGAACGCTACCTCAGTGACATGGAACGACTGTTGCATGATTTCCCTGATGACATTGAAGCCCGGGCCTTACTCGCCCTTCAACTTTGGCTTGCAGAACGCAGCGGCGTGAAGATAACCAGTCGCTACGCTGTCAATGCTTTGCTAGGCGAAGTGTTCACAGCAAACCCGATGCACCCNGCCCATCACTACCGAATTCATTTGTGGGANTCAGCACGCCCAGATAACGCNGTCCAATCAGCAGCAATGTGCGGACCTGCTAGCCCTGGAATTGCCCACATGTGGCACATGCCCGGGCACATCTATTCCAAGCTGAAACGATACAACGATGCGGCGTGGCAACAAGAAGCATCAGCAAGAGTCGATCATGCTCACATGATCCGAACAAGATTGATGCCTGACCAGATTCACAACTTCGCACATAATAACGAATGGTTGGTTCGAAACTTGATTCATGTTGGCCGTGTACAGGATGCTTTGGATCTGTCCCGTAATCTGGTCTCGCTGCCCCAGCACCCTCGTTACAACACATGGAACAAACGCGGCAGTTACAAATATGGTCGCCAACGATTGCTCCAGACATTGACGGAGTATGCACTCTGGGACGAATTGATTAAAGAAGCTGGTGGCAACTACCTGCCGCCCACCGCGGACGATACGCAGCAGGAAGAATGGCTCGGCTGGCTTGCAGTCGCACAATTCATGACTGGTGACACAAAGCAAGCTTCACGCACGCTGCGATCGCTGCAACGTCGTAGTTTGGCACTTCAAACAACGGTTCTGGATCTACAGGACAAGCAAGCAGAAGAGTCAGAAAAGAAATCAGACGACAAAGACAAAGCTGATGAAAAGCCGAAGGATGCTGAAAAATCCGAGAACGCAGAAAAANCTGAGGAAGAAGAGAAACCGGCCCCAACACTTGATGAAGTGAAGCGGCACATCACGCAGCTTGATCAAATCCTTGCCCGAGTCCGATCTGCCGAAGCGGTGAAAAAGAAAGACCTGAAGGTATTCAAGGAACAGCTACCCAAAGGCCGCTTGAATCCCTTGATTCAGGCACAATGGCAAGCNGAAATCGGTCAACTCGATGAAGGAATCAAACTGGCTGAAAGTGCTGTCAAGAATGGTTCCAGTCAGGTTCGACCGCTCGCCGTATTNNTCGATTTGCTTTGGAAGAAGGGAAAAAAAGACGAGGCGAAGAAGCACTTTGTCACCCTCCAAAAAACGGCAAGCACTGCGGACCTCAACACCCCAATGCTGGCCAAACTTGCTCCCATTGCAAAAGCTGCTGGAGCAAAAACGGACTGGCGATTACCGGATCCACCAAAAGAAGACCTNGGTGATCGTCCACCNCTGAACGANCTTGGCCCNTTTCGATGGCAACCGTACCAATCGCCTACTTGGGGCGCGAAAGCACCAGATGGAAAACTGGTCGCTGGTGAAGAATTTGATGGCAAGCCNCGCATCATNATTTTCTATCTTGGCTTTGGTTGTTTNCACTGCATCGAACAGATCCACGANTTCTCACCACTTTATGATGAATACAAAAAGGCTGGAATCGATGTGGTTGCGATCAGTACTGAAACAGTCAAAGAACTCAAGGAAGGCTTGGAAAACTTTGGTGAAGAGATCAACATTCCGTTGCTGAGTGATGGCGACAAGCATATCTTCAGGCAATTCCGCTGCTGGGATGACTTTGAAGACCAGCCTCTTCACGGAACCTTTCTGATTGACCACCGCGGCAAAGTGCGGTGGCAAGACATCAGCTACGAACCGTTCAGTGATGCAAAATTCCTACTGAAAGAGTCCAAACGACTGCTGGCACTGCCGTGAATTCAATTTCACAGAAGTGTGATCAAATCAGACTGGCGATCTGCAACCAGCATGGCTGAAACAGCTATCAATGACGATTTTCAGTCAGTGATTGACGTTAACGACTCTCATCACGCTCAGTTTGGCAAAGTCGTGAACTCTTGCGTGCCCTGTCCGTGAAGCCAATTTCAAAAACGGAATCCATCTTCGATTTGACCGTTCTTGATGACGATGGGGATTCCCTCACGAACCTGCAGCACATCATCTTCGCCTTGGTTTTCAACGCCTGCCTCGTTCACGATGTGCACGTTGGAACCAATCCTGCAGTTCTTATCGAGAATCGTTCCTGCAATCGTGGTTCCCGAACCGATTCCGATGGGCAGCGTGTCGTCAGCCAATTTTGCAGGATCGTCAATGAAGTCGGCACCCATCACAACGCTGTCTTTAATAACAACGTTATCACCAACCACAGTTCGCAATCCAATCACACTGTTTGAAATGGTGACGTTTCGACCGATACGGCAACCNTCNGCAATCAAGCTGCCGGTAATTTTGGTATCGCCCATGATGGTTGGCGGTAAGAATCTGGGACGACTGTAGATCGGCGCATCAGCGTTCCGAATGTCAAATGGTGGCGAGTTGCCCGCCAAGTTCAGATTTGCTTCATAAAAGGCACGAATCGTTCCGATGTCCTCCCAGTACCCATCAAAGAGGTGGACCTGCACCTTGTGGGAATTGATCGCCTCTGGAAATACTTCTTTGCCGAAGTCTTGATGATCATTGCTATTAAGCAGATCAACCATGGTTTCTTTGTTGAAGATATACAGGCCCATGCTTGCCAGACAATCGCGACCCCGACTGGGAATGCCGTGCGCGTCGATCCAACTGGGNTCCATTCGCACGCTCTCGATTTCCTCGTCGGTCTGCGGNTTTTCGACAAAGCCACGAACCTGTCCNCTATCGTCAACTTGCATGATGCCAAGTGCCGACGCGTCTTTCCGAGAAACAGGAATTCCCGCAATGGTGGCATCAGCCCCGGATTCNATGTGCGTCTGCATCATCTCTCGAAAATCCATACGATACAGCTGGTCACCCGAAAGAATCAGCACATGCTCAATCCAGTCTTCTTCCAAGTGCACCAGATTTTTTCGCACAGCATCAGCAGTACCCTGATACCAGTCAGTTCCCTGATTGACGGTTTGTTGAGCAGCGAGCAGCTCGACAAAACCACCATTGAAATGATCAAACGTGTAAGTTTGTCGCAGATGTCGATGCAAGCTTTCGGACAGGAACTGCGTGAGAACGTATGCCCGATTCAATCCACTATTGATGCAATTACTTATTGGAATATCGATCAGTCGGTATTTCGCAGCTAATGGAACAGCTGGCTTGGCCCGAATTTTCGTCAGCGGAAAGAGACGAGTTCCGCGGCCGCCCCCGAGGATCAGAGCGATGGTATTGGAGAGATCCATGAGAGAGACTCTGCTGGTAATACTTTNAATATTGTCTTATCCACAGTTTTTAACCGGCAATCCAAAACTCCGATAGGCTCGGTGTTCAATCTTCACCAGTACTTCTCAAAACGAATGGTTCCNGGCCCTTGTGAGTCACCCTCGTCGCTAAACCCAGCAGCCCTCAACAGNGGTAACATTCCGGGGGTGGAAGGTGCATCNGCTCCAGGCGGCACGTAGCCAATCATGGCTGGATTTCCGCACAAGAATACGTGCGTATTCTCAGCAGAAAGCGGATCACCGGCAGCTTCCGCGAGCTGCCCTGAAGTAAAGAGTTGTTGCAGATACTGCTTGCCCACAAAGTTGGGATGAGACTCATCAAGATTTTCCGGGTCTCTGGTCGTGAATGGCAAATAGCAATACTGCGAATACTGCCGCATCAATTCTGCATGCTCCACGGCATACGCNAGATCCACACGGCGGCGGACGCTGGTAACGTTGACGATTTTACCTTGATGTCCTTCAGCAAGCAGNTTGGCAGTCATTGCGTTATGAGGAGCTTCNCCNGTTCCTGTTCCAAGCATCAACACCGTATCGTTGACCCCNACCTCTCGGAGGGTGTAATGCCCGGTGATTTTCTTCTGAACTTCCAANCGGTCNCCAACAGCAAACTCGAACAGCCTCGGGGTCAACACGGGCGGCTTGTTATCAGGTGAACTCGCTTGTCGCACCAGCGTGATATAGAACTCAAAATGGTCCAACGAAGCTACTGGAGCAACCCGACCATCAGCATCCAGCATGGGGCAGGAAATCGAATATGCCCGACGGGTCAGCTTTCGGAGCTTTTTCTCAGGAATCTCCTCGGGTTGGGTGCCGTGAAGCCTCGGCTCCCAATTTCCGATTCCGAGCGCCACGTACTGGCCTGGCTCAAACGCTGGGATGGGGNTATCCGGACGAATCCTAAAGCGAGCCAACTCATGATTGGCATCGATTCGCTCAATGATCGTTGCATTATAAAATTTTTCCCGAAGCTGAATTGCCTCGGCGGCTTCCAAGGGTGCCGAACCGATCATGTCACTCAATGTGGCTCTCCGCAGGATTGATCGCTGAATCCATTTCCTTCCAAGCGTAACAAACGGCTCAAAACCTCAAAACTCGACAAAATATGCTCGGTTTTCGGGGCCGCATTTGAAACGCAATCCCAATATAATGGATTCGGAAGTCCCCATGCGGGTGAACCGCAATCAACTCCGCCCCACTGCCGAAATGGGCATTCTCGACGATTTTTAAGGCACAAATAGCGATGGATACATCGAAAGGCTGCAACTGCACCTCCTTCTTCCAATACCAACGGCTTCGGAGCGTCGCAACAGCATCGCGAGTCGCTATCGTCGCTGCGCTCTCAATAATCGGGATGTCCGCTACACAAGCGGAACTCTGGACCGACCTGCAGGGCACTCGAACAGTAGAAGCTCGGATGGTCGGATTATGGGGTGAATCGGTGATCCTTGAGTTGGCAGGTGGCAAACGCGTTGCTGTCAAAATGGAGGATCTACGCAGCGAAAGTCGTATCCAAGCACAGAAACTTGCACGTCAACTCGAAGTGTCCCGCGCGGACCGCGTCTCAGAGTTACAGGGAAATGCATCCGCGGCTTCCGCAGCAGCCCCCCAACCACTTCCTACTCCGTCTCCAGCACCTGCTTACCAACCTCCTCAAGCCAATGCCAGTGTCGCTGACTTCATAAACCAAATCGACGATGCGATCACTGACGGCCATCTGGTAGGTGTTTACGATGCATTGCCGCCTAGCTACCGGAAAGATGTTGACGATGTGGTGAAGCTGACAGCATCTCAATTGAATCAAGCTTCATGGCAGGGTTTAGTAGGTACTGCCCAGAGAATGGGTGACGTCATCGTTAATCACCAAACGTGGTTCCTCTCAAGCCCTCGTATTCAAGCTTTGCCAGCGAAGGACTTCGATGCGGTTGAGGAACAGATTCTGCCACTTGCTGATCTGATGCGAGTCGGACTGTCACCAGAAGCTACAAATTTGAATCAGCTGCAAACAGTCAGTTTCGGTCAATGGTTAACTGAACGAGACAAAGTGATTGCGCCCTACTTGGCTCAACTGGTTGACCGAATCGGTTTGAGCATTGGTCGCCAAGTCACCGTCAAGTCAGAAAAAGACGGAGTCGCAGTCATTCGTGTGGAACAAGATGGCGCCTCGCGAGACATCCAACTTATTTTGATTGATGGTTATTGGGTTCCAAAAACCATTGCTGACGAATGGGCGGCAAATATCGATTCACTCAAAGGCGATCTCGCTAGCACCACCGGAATGATTGATTCACTGGGTGCCGTGGTAGGAGCTTTCAACCCTGCACTCAACCCACTGGCAAATTCACAATCATCTGACCAATTCCATGTAGCGATGGATGGTTTGTTTTCGCCAACCATTCAAACAGCCCTGATCACTCTCGCCACCGCTCTTGGCAAGACTCCAGTCGTCGCCTCGAACCAAGGCAACGGACGTGGCAATAGCGGCTTCGGTGGTTACAACGAAGAGTACGGAGATGACATGGGCGATGACATGGGAGATGACATGTCAGGTGGTTATGGCGGCGGCGGCCCCGCTGCATTTCCGGGAGCACCCGGGGGTGGATATGGCGGAAGCAATGGACGACCACCTTCACCAGGAGCGCCAGGTGGACCCGGAGCTGGCGGAAACAATGGACGACCGCCTTCACCAGGAGCACCAGGGAGACCCGGACCTGGCGGAAACAATGGACGACCGCCTTCACCAGG
>PAUV01000110.1 GCA_002712845.1 Rhodopirellula sp.
AAAAACAGGCAAAACGATCGCTCCTACGCTGAAAACCGAGTTCGCAAACAAGGGACGATCGACACAAACGAAGGAACGACAGTATAGCCTTGTCTTCAACGACGAAAAACGTCGTGGTTTGCCCCTCGCGGCTGTGATTACGGATTTACGCTTGCTCAGTTGTGCTAGCGACGGAAATTCAGTGACGGAAAGTCAGCAACCGATAGTCAGAGATGGTCAAGCACCCTGCCGCCTACACACACCTGCATGAAAAGTTAAATGTCTTTTGAGAAGACACGATAGATTTTGTCGCGTTCACATCCTGCCGATTCGAGGATTCCCCGCATGGGCGAATTCGTCTCGAGGATCCACGACATTTCACAGTACGTAGCGCCTGCGGGCATGTACTCTTTTCGTAGCGTGTCGATCAACGCCAGGGCAACTGCGGCTCCCACACGCTTTCGCTGAAACTTCTTTCGCACTCCCATCAGCGGTACACGCACTGTCTCGCACGTCGAAAATTTGAGCCGCATGAGGAGTCGCAACCAGCCCATCGGCAAAAGCCGTCCATCGAGGTCCCGCAGATACTCATTCACGTTAGGCAAAACTACGATGAACCCGGCTAGCTCACCGTCGACTTCGCTCAACAACACAGCACCACGATCGAGAACCTGCCGCATTTGCTTGATCAAGTGATCGACTTCCGCATCCGTCGGCGGAACGTATCCCCAGTTATCGCACCATGCATCACGAAAGATATCGAGAACCTTTCGAAGCTCCCTGTCATAATCTTTTTTCGCAACGGCACGAATTTTCATATTCACATCGCTATTTGCCCACTTGATGATTTTTTCAATGCGATCGCTGAATGGCTCTTTGATATTTTTGTAATAAGCGAACAAGTCGATTTCCTTGCGGAATCCAGACTTCTCTACAAGCGACTGATAGTAGGGCAAATGATGCCCCATCATGACGCAGGGTGACCGATCAAAACCATCAATCAACATCCCAATCTCGTCATTAATCGACAAGTCAACTGGCCCCAACACCCGCTTCATCTCACGCTGCCGGAGCCATTGTGCACCAGCATCGAACAATGCATCAGCAGTTTCTTGACGATCTTCGCATTCAAACATCCCGAAGTGCCCGGTCCCAGCTTCCTGATACTCCTGGACAAGCTGGCAAACCTGCGCGGAAATACGTCCTACAGGCTGCCCGTCTCTCTCTGCCAAAAAGTACGCGGCTTCGGCATGCTCGAAGTATGGATTATGGCGGCGAGACAGTCGCTCTTTAACCTGCTGAAGTAGAGGTGGCACCCAAGCAGGGTCATTTCCGTACAACTGCCACGGGACGCGCATGAAGCGTTCCAGTTCGCGCCTCCCTTCGACTTGTTTCAGTGTCAAACCGCTCATACAGTCAAAACCCGCTGAATCTGAAACGGGAACATTGGCGGGCGCACGACTGCAATGCTGCTGATTGCACCACTGTTCGCAAACCGACAACCGACTTCCAGTTGGGCAGCAACCGGAGGGTCAGGCTTGGGCGTGAGCAATTCAAACAAATGACTACCTTAAATTTTTCAGGTCACAAAAGCAGCCGAGATCGACAGCAGTACTCTGACCCGCACGACATGACACACATCCCTCTAGCCACGACACTCAAAAGTCCGAAACGGCAAAGTCAGCCGCTGCTGCAGTCTTGGCTTGGCTTCAGCCTACACGAACGCGGGCTCGAAGAGTGTAACGTTTCGCCCCTTCACCACACCAGTGTTTAAGGTCCAAATCTCACCGAAGAGGCCCAACCTTGCCGTAGCTGCCCGCAAAAGCGTGACACCTATGTCAGTTAGCCCTCAATCACCCAAGTCAATTAGCCCCTCAGACTGCAATACGAGCGTTTTAATCAGCAAAGTCAGGCAATCCTACCATTCGCCAATTCCCTCCCAACAGTTCGCTAATCATCCTGGGGAGTGCGTAAAGCCATACAGACCCGCAACGTTCAAGCTTCGGGGTCACCGCGGAACCCTTATAAGATCAGCCACCCCCCACCTGATAAACAATGCTTTTTCTCTGGTGTCCGTCGCGTCTCGCCAACCGCCGGGTCTGCACGCTCGTTGTGTAATCAGTGCCTACACGATCAATTAGTCTTCCGTATTTCGCAATTCATGTATTAGATTCCTTTCCAATGAAAACGGCTGTTTCACCAAAACCGGAAGTGATGCCCCCTGTCTTCTGAGACTTCTAACGGGATGTCGTGTCATTCTGCGAGTAGGAGGTATAGTTGCATTTTGCCCCCCCCCTCCGCCCTCTACTTCGACCATCACCTCTGGACCCCGCGCACGATGACGCCATCAGTCAAACAACGTTCATTTTTGCTGCGAGCGCTCGTGTGGCTAGTGATCACTGCCGCCTTGGTGACAGTTGCCGCCGTAGCTTTTGAGTGGTTTCAACTTGCATCTTCACAATCTGAAGAACGATTGGATTGGCGTGCATTACGGATTCCAGCTCTGCTGCTGTTGAACCTGTGCCTGACAGTTCTGATCGCCACCGCCGTCGCTTTCTACTTCTGGCTCCGCCTGTCAAAATCGTTACCCGAGTTGCAAGGCTGGCATCTGCAGAGTCCCAAATCCGAGTTCCGTGCCAAGCACGCCACTGCGGACTATGATTTCGACAATTACCTCGCACAAGAGGAGCAGGTTTTTGAGGAACTCGAGGCTTACATCAGGGATGAATGGTCAACACAAACCGCTGGCACGTACAACCGTTTCAATCAAGACTCGATATGCAATCCGGTATCCATCCTCGACCACAATTGGAATCGCAGCCGAGTTCTCTTGCACGACAATCCGGTCGGTGGTGTGCTACTCGTACACGGACTCAGCGATTCCCCCTATTCTCTCCGCCGACTTGGAGAGCGTCTGCATTCGGAAGGTTACACCGTGATCTGGCTGCGTGTCCCGGGTCATGGCACAAATCCGCGGGCATTGGCAGAAGTCTGCTGGGACGACTGGACGGAAGCCGTGAAGGTGGCAACAAAAGGGTTACGCTCAAAGCTGCCTGACAACCTTCCCCTGTTCCTGGCGGGCTACTCCAACGGTGCCGCTTTAAGCGTCCACTACGCCTTGTCAGCTTTGAATGATGCGGCCTTACCAAGCGTAAAAGCAATTGTATTATTCTCGCCGATGATCGGGATCAACCCTTTGGCAAAAATCACGCACCTTTCAAATGCGGTTGGCCTGATCTCTCGCAATGAGAAAACCAAGTGGTCGCACATACATGCCGAAATCGATCCCTTTAAATACAGTTCATGGCCAATGAATGCCAATTCGCAAGCATGGTCGACCACACAGGGTGTCGAAAAAAAGCTGGCGGCTTTGCAAAAATCTGGACGCATGAGTGAAATGCCTCCGATTCTCGCGATGCAATCCGCAGTGGATTCCACTGTCAGTGTACCCAGACTCATAACGGCCCTATTCACACGGCTGCAAGCTGAAAAGAACGAGTTATTCCTGTTCGACATCAATCGCGTCGACAATCTGAGCAACCTTGTCAATTTTTCATTCGAAAAAAGCATCCTCCCCGCATTGCAGGAAAATAGCCACGGTTACCGGCTGTCAGTTGTTCGCAACGCAGCAAGCACACACGAGCAGATGGTGCTCAAAACACGTGTCGAAGGCGAGTGGCATGAACAACCTATTGCCGATCGCTGGCCGGACGGCGTGATCTCACTGTCACACGTCGCTGTGCCCATTGCCCCCGACGATCCTGTCTATGGAGACGAATCGAATACAAACGGATTGTCGCTCGGCTGCATTAGCATGCGCGCAGAACCCAGTGCCTTGATGATTCCGAGCACGCTTTTTGTACGTTGCCGCCAAAACCCGTTTTACACACTGATGGAAAATCACGTGATCGATTGGCTCAATGACACGCCACCCCGGTGAGATGCACAAATGTAACCTGGAAGTTGGCTTTGCCCATCAAGGTCTAGATTGCGAATGTACCAATCACGACTCGACCTGCGAGCAAAACTGAAGATTTACACGCTGCGCAGCGTTACACACTCCTTTATCCTCCTGCTGCACTGTTCGCAGCTGCACAATGCTCCGCAGCGTGATTACACGACTTCCTACACTTCTCCCCCCGCAAAGCTAGACCATGAACCAACGCTTAGTATCTGATCCTCTGGCTAAATTATGCTTCTGCATCCTTGCCTTCTCAGGGCACTGCAGTTCGTTTGCTCAACAACCCGCGAACAGCAAAGTAGCCCTACTAGAATCGTTTGACCGAACGGAACTGGGGGAGCAATGGATGATCGTAAAAGGTAATTGGAAAATTGCAGACGGTGCCCTCGTCGGCACTGAACGGCCCAAAGACAAGCAAGCAGCGGTCATTCGCCACCAAGCGGAGACCGGAAATGCCGTTTACGAATTCAAGTTCATGCTCTCCGAGAAAACACAATTCTTTGAATTCGGCTTCGACGAAGCGGATACACAGGTAACGAACGACAAATCGCTATTCTCGCTGAGAATCACCCCCACTGCGTGGTTTCTCGTAAAGCACCCCAAAGAGAACGCAACGGAGGTTTCCGATCAACAAGTCATTGCAAAACAAAAGAAAACGTTTGCAGCCGATCGCTGGTACGGTGCACGCATAACCACTTGGGGACCTTATGTCACCGCAAAAATCGACAACCGAAGCACGATCACGGGATCAGCTCAAACGTTTGCCACAACGAAACCAACAATCGAGTTCCGCGGCAGGGGTGGCCCTGTTGAAATCGATGACATCCAAGTTTGGACGCAGCGATAGTTCCCGTCGATGAGGCTATTGTTGAGCCCCCGCTCGTACCGCTTATGCCATTGGCAAAGGTACGGAGCCTCCCGGCTAACAGTTGGGAAATAACAGCGGCACACAGTGACGTCCAGCCGCGATTGGACGTTTGTTAGGAACGGTGACCCAGCGTGATCAATAACTCGGAACAGCCTCACCACCGTCACGAGTGATCCATGCGTCGAAGGTCTTTCGATCCATCGGCAAAACGATTCGGGACACCCCTCCGTCTGCCATCAGCAAGAACCCAGCTTCCTGCTTTGTGATCGATTGAATCGCACTGTACGCTTCGTCGGGGGTTAAGTTGTTAGATGAACTCCAATCGGTAGAACGATTGGGAAGCTTGATCGCCATTACCGTGTTACTCAATCCGTCAACCGCATCGCTAAAACGTACTCCAGCGTTTGGCGTGGGCAAGAACATCCCATTGGGTGAAACAATTGCAAACACATTCGTTTCATTAGCAGATACAGGATCCAGTGGACGTAGAGCCGCTGGGGCGGCCGGGCTCGCATTCGTCGTCGGAATTCCATCAAGGAATTCAAACAAAGACGTCCGCCATGTTGTGACCACTTTCCCATCTGCATCCGTTCGCACCGTACACGGTAACTGGTTGTACGCACTATGGTAACTGTGCAGTGCCAGACCCACCATTTTCAAGTTATTGTTTTCTGACATTTGCCGGGCAGCGTTTCTCGCGTTGCTAACCGCGGGCAGCAACAACGCAATCGCCAGCCCCCCACAAGCAAGAAGAACAAACACGATCCCGAACACCAAGCCAATGATCAAAACGACCACCCCGCCAGACTTCTTGGGCTTCCCGGTTACCTCAGCCGCGGTGGCAAAAGGTGACGATTGGTTCGGTGGAAGGTTAGACATTCGCAGCCCCTCGTTGTGACAATGTAACGATAACGAATCGACGCTCGTTGGCCCCTTAACGATACTCTCTATGCAAATCGATCGCGATGCCCAGTCGTCGCCGCCACCCGATTTTATCATGCATATCACCCAAAACCAACCAGCACACGCTCGTCGCTGACACATCCGAATAATGGGCACTGAGATGAAGGGGGTCTATGATTTACCTGTGAATATTAATCCCCAGACAGCCCCCACACGAATCGTGGCTCCCCAACCTTTGATTCCCAGAACTTCGTAGCAAGCGTGCACTTCCCTATGAATAAATCTTTGTTCTTTGCGATTACCGCTTCACTCCTGTGCTCGATAACCACGACTGCCGGCGAAGAAGCACCGACCCAAAAAAGCCCCCCGAATCCTGACCAACGGCCAATTCTGCGCATCGCTGAGGGACTCAATGATGACGGTTCTCTCGTCAAGTACTATCAGCGTGGTCTGAAGTATGCGATTGAATACTTCGGAAACCATGGGCCTTATTACGTTTATTTGCTTGGCCCTGAAAGTGAGCAGAGCGTCCGCGAAATCTATCACCAACGAGCGATGAGCCGAGTCAATACAAACTCGAAACAACCCGCGATGGAGCAGATAGAAGCATTTCTTAAACAGCCGAATGTCGTAGCCGAGATACAAGCTGTGTTATCAGGAAAGTCAGAAGGCGGACTGACTTGGACCCAAGAGGCACCCACTCTCTACGAAGACGTCACGACAAATGCAAGCCAGCGAGAACAGGATCCCATTGAAAACACATGGGGAGCTTTGCATGAGTACCACCATGTATTTCAGATGGCCCATTGCGACACCACGCAAGCACGTGCTTCCGATAAACACATCAACTAATGGATGGCTGAAGGAATGGCAACCTACAGTTCAGCAAAGTTTATGGAAAACATGGGGCTTATCAATTTCAAAAGCTACATGCTGCAACTCAGAAAAACAGGAGGCAATATTGGTCGTCCCGGCATCAACGAATTCCTGACCAACACAAAAGTCTGGCAATTGGAAAATGAAACTTATTGGGACAGTGGGGTAGCCGCGCCGGTCTACTACATGCTTGGTGCATGGGCAACGGCCTACTTGATACATGTAGAAGGTGTGGACGAGGTGGTCGTCCTAAAAAGCTGGTATCAAGATATTCCCCGCATCGGCAAATCCGCGGCCTTCAAAAAACACATGGGTTTGTCCCTCGCCAATTTCTACGAGGACTTCAGCTTTTTCATTCGCCAGTCGGACGAAGATGTCATGAAGATTTTCCAGCGGCAAAAAAGTCTGAAATGACCGACAACTCACGTCTGGCCACTTTGACTGGCCAGAGCCGAGTAGCCAGCGGCGAGTAAAGCCAAGACTCACCATCACGCTTCACCCTGATCACCCTGCTTGTCCTACTTGCCCTACTTGTCCTCGAATCTCTGCTCGTCGTTAATGATGGGAGTACGCAACTTTGATTGACTCAAACAGGTGCAATAGTACTACTGAACTCGTTCACACTCAGTTACGTGCGGATTCTCCATCCGCTCCATTTCAACCGGGTAATTGTCCATCGACATTGTATAGCAGTCTTCGAACCGCGGACGCATGAAGTCATCGATTTCCGGGTCGTGAGTGGGCTGAACAATGAACTCACTGCCATCGGGAACACTGCGGATATGCCCTTCTTCAATCACGATCTCACCACCCTTGATGACATACCTTGGATAACTGAACATGCGGGCCACATCGACATCCTGTTCGTAAATCGCGATGTCTGCATCACAGCCCAGTCCAAGGTTTCCCTTGCGAGACAACCCCAAAGCTCTGGCAGGCCCTGCAGAGACCAAGGTCGCGACCTCGTAAAGCGTGTATTCGCGATCGAGTTCCGGAAGAGTGATTCGGCTTTTAATGCTATCCGGCAATTTCTTGAGACACTCGCGACGAAAATCAGCACACATCAAGAGCTGTATGATTTCTGGATAACGCCAGAAGCAACCCCCGTTGGGATGGTCCGTCGAAAGGAAAACCTGCCAAGGATTATTAATCAGCAACATTAACTCCAATCCCACCGCCCACTGCACCGCGTTCACAATATTGCTTGGCTTGTAAGAGTAGGGAACGATCCCACAACCAGTTTCGTTCTCAATATCAACGTTACCCCATTTACGCCCAGTCAGTTCATAAAGAAGATACTGCCATGGACCATCTGCCGAGATAGTCACCGTGTCACCAAAGAGCACAGCGCCCGCGTCGGTCGTGATGTGCGGGTTTGCATTGAAGAACTCAGCTAGCTGAACCGTTTCCGAACGCATGGTATCCCAGTCATCCCCCCCATATGCATGAAACTGCGAATGCGCAATATGCGTCCGCTGCCCTTCCAAGTGCTTCAGCGTTTCCATTGTGGTCGAGATATTTCCGGGGGCGCCGAGGTTGTTGCAGTGCAAATGCATTGGATGTGGCAGACCTAATTCATTGCAAATACGGGCAAGCTGCGAAACAATTTTTCCAGGCGTTAGCTTCTTGTATCCTTCAATGGCCGAATTTACCTGCTTGGCATCCTTTCCCCATTTCCATGCAGCAACGCCACCAGGGTTGACCGCTTTCACCCCGTACGATTTTGCCGCATTGATGTACCAGGCAACTATATCTTTGGCTCGGTCATAATTCCCTGCTTCAAGCTGGTCCAACATGATCTCATTGTTGGCCATCAAGACCAAACTGGTCTTATCCAATATCGGGATGTCTCTGAGCTCTTCGTGAGTATGCCGCGCCGACATCACGGGCACCGCGGCCTCATTGACCGTGGTCCAGCCCATGCCTGCATACAAATAGCCTGTGGCGAAAGTCGTCGGCGCCATCCCCCCCAGACCGGATCGGCGACCGCGTGAGCGAATGAAAGCTTGAGTCCAACGATGATCTTCTGGCGTCATTGCACGAGCAAAGTTGATGGCCCCACCAGCAACATGCGTGTGCGCATCTACACCGCCGGGAAACACAATCATGCCGGAAGCGTCGATAACTTGACCGCCGGAGACCGACTTGACGAACTTGCCATCATCATCGATGCACAGATCCCGGACCTCACCATCAATGTTGTTTGCGGGGTCAAAAACCTTTCCGCCCACAATTCGAAGCATACCTTATCCACCTTGAAAAGAGAGTTGCTTGAGTTACTTCTTGTAAACTTCACTTGGGTCGAACACGAGTTCGCCCACGTTTTCGACAGCACCACTTTTGAGCTGAACTTTTCGAAACAAACAACTGCGATACCCTTCGTGGCAGGCCGCACCACCAACCTGCTTGACCTTGATCAAAATGGCATCAGCATCGCAGTCAAAATAGATGGACCTGACTTCTTGGATATGCCCACTCTGCTCTCCCTTACGCCACAATCTCTGGCGACTGCGGCTATAGTAGACGACATGGCCGGAGCGAATTGTTTCGTCCCATGCCTTTCGATTCATGTAAGCGAGCATAAGTACATCGCTCGTATCGTCATCTTGGGCAATGACGGGAATCAACTCAGATTTTACGAAGTCTGGGCCGTTCACTGAAACCTCCATTGTTACGGAACAGTGGTAGTGGAATCACAAACGTACGCCTCAATCGCGTCTGACAGCTTCGGACGCGTCTGAGAGCTTCGGATCATGGCTTTCGAAGCGTTTGAAGTACTTTTCGCGAACACGCACACATGCAATCCGATTGCATTCCCCATTTCACCCGCTTTTGAGTTCGAATTCCAGTGGGTAGAAGGCCAGAAATGAACAAGACGGACACAGTAAACCACTCAAACTCGACTTTCGAGGCCAGCTTGCCCGATCTTTCAGTGCGGCGTCTTCGGCCACCACCGCCTGCCCTCGACCGCTTGCCCCAGCCCCTCATCTCTTAACGACTCTTAACTCTTGACGACTCTTAACGAAGGCCCATAAAAAAACGGCATTTCCGACCGCACCTTTCGTTGGCCTAAAACGCCGTTATTCACGAGTGCGGACGAGAGGATTTGAACCTCCACGCCCTCAATCGGGCACCAGGTCCTTAGTCTAAAAACAACACCTCCCAGGCATGGAAACCCCGCAAAAAACGGTTTTCCCGAAACAACCAAACCGCTGAAACAGGACCGAAACCGACTCAACGGGTGTACCCGTAATCTCACCCCCGAAAAGCAATTCCAAAACTTTTCCGGTTTCCACTCCGGTTTTCGACGCGAAATGTACTTAACTAAGAGCAGCCCCGCCCGACGCCGCTGCCACCGGTGTTGGGTCTTTTTGTATGCTTGGTACGTCGTGGCGATAGTTCAGTGGCGTTTAGTTGTCTGGTTTGAGTGGGGTAAGCGTAAATCCTTTAAAGTTTACTGTTGTTTGTGTTGCTGCTCTTGTTTTCTGTGGGTGTGATCAGGAGTAACCTAAGCCTCTAGGACCGACGCCTCTAAAACCCAAGCCTCTAAAACCTAAGCCTCCAGTAACGACGCCTGACAAGCAGGCTACCACTGCTGTACCTGCCGCCGACTTTGCTGTAACCAAAAAAGACGCAGAGAGTGGCGATGCGGCAGCTCAGTTCAACCGAGGTGTGATGTACGCAACGGCGAAGGCGTGCCAAAGAACGATGCGGAAGGGTACGCTTGGTTTTCTGTTGCCGCCGCTAGCGGTTACGCAAACGCTGCTGACATCCGAGACTTAACTGCTGGCGAACTCACACCCGAGCAGTTATCGCAAGGGCAGAAAAGGGCGACCGAATTGTTTGAAAAGATCGGCAGCGGAAAATAGCAAAGACGCATTGCGGCACCGCCCGTCGCTCTGCCCCGAGCGTTGGGTCTTTTCTGCGCTTACCTAAGAAATTCCGCGTCTGACCGTTGCCGGGTTGTCGCTCTGGTGTTTGTGCATACTTCCCGCCAACAATCACTCGGCCCGGTTCTCGTGGTCGTTTCGTATCTAGGACTATTAACCGATGGGCAAACGAGTATTTGACAAAGCTAACTTCTATCTACGCCGCGGGGATCGAAAGCGGCTTGGAAGACTTCTGCGCAAACATCAATATCTATTGACTTCTCAGAACTCCATGCTCGTCTATAAAGCGGTTTGGCAATACCCGGGGATGTTGCAGTGGCTCCTGTCCCAAGGTGTTCATCCAGACTGCAAAATGCACCCGAATGACGGCACGCCCCTGATGCATTCTGCGGCAGAAGGCGACCTTGAGACAATGGGGTTGCTTCTTGCTCACGGAGCTGATCCAAACGCACGAAATGAGAGAAATGAACTACCGCTTGGGTTTGCTTGCTCCTATGAGCATGGGGAGGCGGCCGAATTACTCGTCCAACGCGGTGCGGACGTAAATGGGATTGAAGTAGAAGGGAAAACCCATCTGGATTGGCTGACGCTCGGTAAAAAGAAACCGGGTATTCGGATGCTACGTGCGCACGGTGGCCTGCTATATGACGAGCTCGGCAGCGGACAGTAGCAAAAACTAATTGCAGCCCCAGCCAACGTCGCTGCCCCCGGCATTGTTTTTTTCTGCGCTTACCTAAGAAATGCCGCGTCTGACCGTTGCCGGGTTGTCGCTCTCGTGTTTGTACGCACCTCCCACCAACAACCAGGACCAATCTCGTGAGACGCAAACCAAAACGCCGCTTGTCAGTTCAGAACCTTGAAAACCGCCGTCTTTTTGCTGCTGATATTGGTATCAGTGAGGCACCCTATGGTCCCGAAGTGCCAGCAATGGTGGGTTCAATTCGACCAGCAAAGGTTGACCGGCCAGTGTTTGGACCGATAGGCGAATCATGCCCGTAGTGTGACCTTGAGGTGAATGGTGAAGCGTCGGAAATGGACGCGGAACCAAAGCCAACGAAAATTGAGAGGCCAGTTTTCGGCCCGCAAATTATCTCGTTCGAAAATTTCGTGTCCGCCTATGGGCACGAACTGTACTCCACCAATGGCAGTCCCGCCCGACCCCGCTGCTCTTGCGTTGGGTGATTTGTATGCTTTTGGGTGATCAATCAAGTTTTAACCACTGAGGCGAGCATGAGTGTTCTCAAATTTACCGTTGTGTGTGTTGCAGCTTTCGCGATATTTGGATGTGATCACGCTACCTCGACGCCCTCGACAGAGCAGGGTGCATCGGCGGAGTCAGCCCCTGACTTTGAGGCTACGAAAGTATTAGCCGATAGTGGAGAAGCGAAGGCTCAGAACCAACTGGGGGTGCTTTACGCGAAGGGTCAGGGGGTAACGCAGGACTTCGCGGAAGCGGCGAAGTGGTATCGCCTGGCAGCAGATCAGGGGTATGCGAAGGCTCAGACGAACCTGGGTGTGGTTTACCTGAAGGGTGAGGGCGAGCCACAGGACTATGCGGAAGCATTGAAGTGGTGTCGCAAGGCGGCAGATCAGGGTGATGCGGGAGGTCAGTTCTTTGTAGGTAATCTCTACGCGAAGGGTCAGGGCGTGACGCGGGACTTCGCGGAAGCGGCGAAGTGGATTCGCCTGGCGGCAGAGCAGGGGTTTCCGGTGGCTCGGAACAACCTGGGTATCATGTACTTAAAGGCTTGGGGCTTACAACGGAACGACGCGGAAGCGGCTAAGTGGTTTCGCTTAGCGGCTGATCAGGGGTTTTCGATGGCTCAGAACAACTTGGGTAGGATGTACTTGAATGGTCAGGGTGTGCCACTGGACTTAGTTGAGGCATACGCGTGGCTCTCCGTCGCGGCGACAGGCGGAGCCTCAGCAGCTGTTAAGCACCGAGACAATGTCGCTCGCGATCTCGCATCCGACGAATTGTCGAAAGCACAGAAACGGGCAACCGAATTGCTTGAGAAGTACGGCAGCGGAAAGTAGAAAAGACGCAAGGCCAACCGCGATGTCAAACGGCTGACGCTGCGATTTGCATGAAAAACGGCAACAGCCGCCCTCTTGTTTCCGCGAAAAAACAAGGCCAACCGCTGCGTCCGGAACCACACTGCGTCCGGAACCACACTGCGTCCGGAACCACACTGCGTCCGGAACCACACTGCGTCCGGAACCACACTGCGTCCGGAACCACAC
>PAUV01000111.1 GCA_002712845.1 Rhodopirellula sp.
ACGATGATTGGCTGCGCTGCACGCACAAACACCGTTGCATCTCCGTTGTCAGCTCGACCAACCCGATCTCCGTTGGGTTGCGCACGTCCATCGGCATTCAATTCAAGCCGTGTGTTCGCAAGACGCAAGTCTGCTTGCTGCACCTCAATGGCATTGAAGGAAGCAAATCCACCCTCAATCCGTGTCGTACCGCCAGCACCGGCGATGACCGCTTGATCAATGCTGGCTGAGCCCGCATGTCCGATATAGATTCCGCCCCAGTCGCCAGGTAACAGAGTCGCTTCTTCAGGACGATCATTGGTGTTGAATGTCCCGCCTCCACCGTACCGCTGATCTTCCAGCGAAGTGAAGACCACGGGGACTCCCGTATTGCCCTCAGCGATCAAGTTGCCACCAAACCGAGCCTCAATTCGCGATCCATCGATCTTGACCACGGTTCCGGGATCAATTGTCAAGCTAGCATCGAGACGACTCCGCAGGACGCTATCCTCAGTCGACAAAACAGTCGTACCAGTCGCAACACGATCAACAGCAACGGTGTCCGTCGCGTTCAATTCCTGAACGAGCAAATAATCACTAACGATGTTGCCTACGACCTCGGCACGGTAGAGCCTTCTTCCAACGTAACCGCTGCCACTGCCGACCGAAGGCAACTGATCTAGTTGAATACCTGCAGTGCCAGTCAATTCAATTGACACGGTTGGCAAACTGGAAGCCGATTCCAAACCTGCTGAATCTACATTTGTAATACGATACTGATAGGTACCGACGGGAACATCACCGACCGGGGTGTCACTCAAGCGAATGAGTAGGGACGAAGGAGCGGTGGACTAGAGGACTGGGCCGCCAGGCGTGCCTTCAATCTGAAGTGTTTCCGTCAGCACAATCGGAATGTCGCCATCATCAAAACGTGCCGAAGTAGAGATCGTCTCAAGAACATCGCCGGCGCGAGTCCGAACACGAACAAACATCCCGTTGATCGTATTATCGACAATGGTATTTCCCCAGACATGTGGACCAACGCGATCGTAGTCCGGACTGAACGCACCGCCAGATTGATAGGAAGGATCGGTAAAGCGAGTCTCGGTAAACGTATCAGGCGTTGCAGCAATCGCAGCATCCGCGCTCTCGGTGACAGACGAATTGATAATCGTCGGCCGCGTGACTGCCATGTCAATCGGCGACACCACAATCGACTGTCCACCAATCAATACCTGACCACCACCGTACCGAATGTCAGCATGTTGAATATGGTTGAGGAACACCCCTTCATCTTCGAGATTGCGACGTGCTTCGTCCTGACTGTCCAAATCCCCTCGAAAATCCAAGCCTCCCCATTCCCCAGCACCGGGGTTTGAGCCTGTTGTATTCCCATTCCCAATTGAGTCATCGTTGATGCTTGTCAGGAAAACACTTCCAGGAATGACAGCATTGAACTGATCGCGAGCCAGCAAACCCTCAGACGTGATGATTGAGGGTGTTCCCAGCACTTGCAAAGAAGCTCCACTTTGATCTTCAAGCGAGGCGCTCCCAACACCGATCCTGCTTCGGCTCATTTTCAAAATGGCCCCAGAATCGATTACTAATTGAACGCCTTTTGGAACATCCAATGTCGTCCCGTCAGGCAAGGGCATGCCATTGCTCGTATATCCAATCTGATAACTGTAGTTATCGACCAGCGTTTCCATCTGACCATCAACACCGCCATTACCCAGCACGCGAATGGTTGCACCTTCGGTCGCAGCGGCAATAGCTTGGTCGATTTCCCGGAACGGATTGTTCACAGTGCCGGGATTACCAGATGCCGAGGCAGCAGCCTTATCTACATAAAGAGTATCGTTAACATCACTGGGAACGAACCAGAAATTAAAGACATCTCCTGGCCGTCCATCTCCATCTCCATCGAGCGCAACCCCTGTGGTGTCAGTCAGGCCACTGGAGAGATTCGGTCGGAAATCCATCAATAATTCGTAACTGCCCTCAGTCAGACCACCAAATCCGGTTCCCTCAATCGTTGGGTCGTAACTACCGTTCCCGCGTGCACTGACTCCAATCATGTAAGTGCCTGCGTTCACTTCCAGATCGATCAGCGAGTCGTTACTGAAGTAGTCATCATTGGAAGCGATTTCTTCGAAAGCTCCATCCGCCCCAAGGCGATAGACTCGAATGAGGGAATCAAGCAAACTTGGATTACCAAGTCGCTCTGCGATGGTTTCAACTGAGAGCGAACCACTGGCTGGCAGCTCAAAACGATATAAATCGATGTCAGTGCTGTCCGGTCGATACAAGTATTGACCGTGGACGATATCAGCAACACTCGGGAAAGCTGCTTCGTTGTCTGTACCCGGACTGAATATGAAATCCGAACTCTGGGTCACCGGTTGAGGCAGGTCATCTGCATAGCCGTAGCCAAGCAATTGCCCGACCGCGAACATACCTCCGCGGAAAAACTCGCCACCAAACGCATCGTCGATGGACTCATCAAAGTCCTGAAAATCCATGACGGCAAGATCATTGATACCATCATTATTGCGATCACGTGTCGCAACTGCCAAACCGCCATCACCGCTGGTGGCCGTTTCATCGGCCCCGTACAGGTCACCTACGGCGATTGACATAAAAGCTTCGCTGGTGGGCGCACCCTCGACCTCAATGAAGCTGATGCCCAAGTACTCGCTGTACTGGGTCATTACCTCACGAATCCTCTCTTTTTGCTGCTCACTAATCACACTGAAATAGGTACGGTCTTCGTTAATCCCTGGTGACGTTGGATCATCACCAAGCCACGAGGAAACGAAGTCGTACTGCATGACTGAGATGCCATCGACAGCGTCGGCACCGTTTCGCAGGTAATCCAATGGCACGGTACGTTCTAGTCGCGAGGGATCATCCTCACGAATCTCACGCACACCATCCACATCGGGCCCGGGTAAATCCAATTCAAACGGTGTTGTGTTGAAAATCTCGCTTGCGAGGCGAACCGAAGTCGTTGTTACAGGGCTGATAGCACCCGGCAGCAGGGTGGAAACATCAAAAGCTGTTGCGAAGGAATCACCGGGATCCTCTGTCGCGGGATCCAAAGCAAATTCCAATGGTGCAACGTAGGGTGAGTCATCAGTTGCTCCTGGATCGGCTGCAAGATCTGAACCCACTCGCAATCTGGCAGCACCTGTCAAAAATCCAACGGCAGGATCATTTGGGTGCTGGATACGCGATAGCGGGCTACCAAAGTCGAGAGTCACGACATTGGTGGTGCTACTGTATGTAACGCTATCAGGCTGGATGAGAACATCGTCCGTGTTGTTGACCGTATCCCGCGTAAAAATCAGCGCGTAGAAACTTGGATCAACCGCCCGAACTGGATCGAGCTTGTCGTTGTTGAAGTAGATTTCAATCTTACCGACGGAGGGCTCTAAGTCCCCGTTGGCTGCTCGCTTGACCGGTTCTGGAACAACAGCGGCCACTTTCGGCCCAAGATTCAGACTGAACTGCTGACTGAAATCAACACCACCCTGAAATAGCTCACCGTCAAGATTTCGCAGTGCTCCCGCGCCGCTACCGGAAATATCAATCTGATAAAGGTCGTCCTCAAGCGGCTCCGCAAATCGAAAAACGACTTCTCGGGATGAATTACCGAAGCCGATGTAGCCCGGCTCAACAGCGAGATCCGCAACGCCCGTGAGAGTCAGTACTCCCGGCAACGCCAGCGAACCACCAATCAAAGCTTGATCGTTCCCCTGCTGCAACGAAGCCGACACCAACTGGCTGGCGGCTGGATCACTGGTGATCGACGCAAGAAATTCTTCCGCTGTCGTTTCGTGACCTGGCGTGTTGTTGAGTTGCACACGAATCGTACTGCCATTCACAACAACCACGGGAGACGCGGCGCCCCCGAAATTTCGCTGCTCGAACCGCAGTTCGGTTCCCAAGCCGTTTGCGCCTGCGGTAACGGCAACAAATCGCACTTGCACTTCGCCGTCGGTTCCAAAGTCGGTCACCGCCTCAGCCGAATTCGCACCTTCAAGAGTCAAATTCAGCCCGCTACCGATCTCTTGCCCGAATGGCGAAAGAGAGGACCCTGTTACTTGAATCACTTCGATCAAGGCCGAAGCAGAAGCGTTACCGGACACTGACGAAATCAGGTCCTGCATCGTTGTCTCAGCGGCAGGATTGCTGCTGACTTCGATTGCAATGACTGGGTGAGCGCCCGACTCGTTGACATTGATCACGGGAGTCGTCACCAAGGATAACGGATTAGAAGTGAACTCCACCCTAATCCCATTACCGATAGCACCTGATGCCACAGCTCGGAACTCGACACTCAGAGCATTCTGGGTACCCAAGTCGCTGATCGCAGTCGCTGAGTCAAAAGCGCCTCCGTCCCCAGCTTGCGTGATCCGAATTGCGGATAAGGTGCTCTGATCCAAATTGGCATCGTCGTCAAACTGAAAGGTCAGTTCGCGCGGCGAAACGCTCAGAACAGTGCCTTCGCCGAGCAAAGAGCCCTCGTTGGCAAGGATCCCGGAAACCTCTGGACCTGCCAGCAGTTGCCGTTGTTCCAGCGATTCCGACAATAGACGTCGTTCCATACGGCGACGCTTATCACGAAGTCGCCCGCTGGGTTTGCGGTCGCCTTTGCGGAGAACGTTGCGAACACTCGAGTCACGGAGAGTCATCAAGCAGCCTCTGTATTCAAGGTGCCAAAATCAATTGGCAATCGTGTTAAACAGCTCCACTGCCATCCCTGCGCTGTGGAGTTGCCTCTTTATAAAATTCGGGTCCTGCGGGGCACCAAAAGATGTCCAACGGGATATTTATTCGAAAAAGACGATCGTTACATCATCAAATTAGTTAACAGATTCCGGAGCCGAAACCAGCTTCGGAGTGTAGTTAGACAGTGTGATTAAGCAACAGAAATCGTCTGTGGTACTGGGTTTAGGTCAGTTTGGCGCGGTTGTATGTGGTATTCGGGCAATACCTCGCCCCAGCCGTGTTTGACGGAGGACTCGGGGTAAAAGTTCCGGTCTTGCAAGGTTTGACGCAGGGTTGATAACGTCCGAACGCTATCGACCCTTCAAATCGGATGAAACGCACCCCAGAAAGAGTGGACATAAAATCACTTCTTCTAGTTACACGAATGCCACCCGCGTCAGGAAGACACGAAAAATGGCCCTGCAGAACCTAGTTCGTCAACGAACCTCCGGCTCACTTAATACCTTCGGCTGCCGCGGGGCAAATCGAGCACAGATCCGCGCGCCTTTCAGAATTTTTGTCCATCTCTTGCCCGCAACCTTGCTGTTAACAGCTGTAGGGTGCCAATGGGCGGCTAGTGGACACAACACCACGGGCACCCAGCTCTATGAGCAAGGGCAATACACGGCAGCCTTGCAGCGGTTCCAAAAGGTAATTGCTACCGATCCGCAAAACGCTGACGGTTACTACAACCTTGCCGCCACTACCCACCGTCTGGGGAATCAGCGGGGCGACCAGGAGATGCTGACCCAGGCTGAGTCTCTCTACAACCAATGCCTCGACCACGACCCAAACCACCTAGAGTGTCACAGAGGCTTGGCCGTTCTGCTCGTCGACACAGGCCGAAATGATCGCGCTTTTGCCCTGATGAAAAACTGGGCCACCCAGAATCCGACGAGTGCGGAAGCCCGAATCGAACTGGCTCGGCTTTATGAGGAAGCCAATGACCCCAGTACGGCGATGAAATATCTTGAAGATGCCGTTCAGAAAGACGCAAATAACCCGCGGGCTTGGCTAGCACTCGCAAAACTACGCCAGCAGTCCGGTGACCTGCCGCAAGCCCTGCAAAACTATCAGCAGAGCCTGGCAATCAACCCAGCCCAGCCGATGGCTGCTGCTGAAGTCGCCAAGCTGAACCACCAGATCAGTGGTAATGCCCAAACTGCGACACCACCCGGTCAAACACAAATTGCTGCCCCTGCGTACGGCGGTGGCTTTTTGAACAGGTACTAGGGCGATGGAAAGACTGCCCGCGGCTCTTTCGCTGTGGGCCCTTCTGGTAATAAAGAAATAAATCTCGCACCAATCGCGGCCCTGGCAGGGAAGGGCGTTTGAGATTCGCCCTTATCAGACTGACGAAAACCAGTCCTCAAAAATTATTTCCGTGAGGTTTGCTGGCCTACGAAGGCAGGTTCAAACACTCTACAGTTTGCGGGAATTAACAACCGCACCAGCTTCACCCAAGCTCAAATACTGAATCATTATGAAGTCGATGGAAAAAATTGTGTCGCTCTGCAAGCGACGTGGCTTTCTGTTTCAATCCAGCGAAATTTATGGCGGTGTGCAGGGTTGCTGGGACTACGGGCCCTTGGGTGTTGAGCTGAAACGTAACCTCAAGGAAGCGTGGTGGCAGGACATGGTTGCCGGCCACAACGAGTTACTCAAGCCTGACGCTGCCCCCTGCAACTTTGAAATGGTGGGTTTGGACTGCACGATCATCATGCACCCCCAAGTATGGAAGTGTAGTGGCCATTACGACCTTTTTCATGATCACATGGTCGACTGCAAGGAGTCGAAAAAACGTTATCGCTTTGATCAGGTCCGTGGCCGCTGGGTGGAATACCAAGACAGGAAGATCTTTGTATCCACACTGGCTGACATTGAAAACGAGCTCGACGACGTTCGACGACGCGGCATGAAGTTTTTTCGTCTTCGCAATAAAGATGCTGACAAGATCACGATCGGAGATGAATCCATCACCTTGGACAAACTCGATTCAACAACCGAAGTCTTGGCTCCAGATGCTAAGAAACTGGACACTCTTACCGAACCACGTGAGTTCAACCTGATGTTCAAGACAACCTTGGGTGCTCTTGGAGGCGAGGAGGACGCCACTTTTCTTCGGCCCGAAACCGCACAGGGAATCTTTGTCAATTTCAAAAACGTTCTCGACAGCAGCCGGGTACGTGTCCCCTTTGGGATTGGACAAATTGGCAAGAGCTTTCGAAACGAAATTACCCCGAGAAACTTCACCTTCCGCTCCCGTGAATTCGAGCAAATGGAAATTGAATTTTTCTGCCATCCCAGCCAATCGCAGGAATGGTATCGCTACTGGCGTGACCGCCGATTGAACTGGTACATCTCTCTTGGACTATCCAGTGATTCCCTGATTATGCGAGAGCATCATCAAGAAGAACTTGCCCACTACAGTGTTGGCACCGCCGATATCGAATATGCATTCCCTTTTTTACCAGAAGGGGAATACGGAGAGCTTGAGGGGATCGCCCATCGCGGTGACTTTGATCTTCGCAGCCACATGGAAGGCAAACTGGACCCATCAACCAGCCCGATGACGGTGGAACTTAATGAACACGGAAAACCAAAGTACCGCGGAAGTGGTAAAGACCTGAGCTACCGTGATGAAATCCAAGGCGAGAAATTTGTACCGCATGTCATCGAACCATCAGCCGGTGCGGACCGTGGTGTGCTGGCGTTTCTGTGCGAAGCATTCACCGAAGATGAGGCGCCCGACGAAAAGGGCAAGATGCAGACTCGCACAGTGATGCGACTTCACCCACGAATCGCACCCATCAAAGCTGCAGTGTTCCCTTTGGTGAAAAAAGATGGAATGCCGGAAGTTGCCCGCGAAATTTACGGCAAGCTGAAACAGCACATGACAGTGTTTTACGACGAGAAAGGTGCCGTGGGCCGGCGTTATCGACGACAAGATGAGGCTGGCACTCCCTTCTGTATCACCGTCGACACCGAAACGCTTGAAAATCAAACGGTAACGGTTCGAGACCGAGATACATTGGAACAGAGTCGGATCCATCTCGATGATCTCGCGACCGAATTGCAAAACCGCATCGAGTCAGCCTGAATCCCAACCGTCGGCCGTCTGTTCGCAGCCTGTTGAAATCCGCTCAACGACCGCATCTCATGGTCGGACGTGGCGGCAACGTGACGAGTGCTCTCTCACCTCGCCTCGCCTTGTTGCTGTCCCGCTGATGAACTCGCTTGAGGCAAAGTCGCAGCGGTAATCCGCGAAATGCTTGCCGCGGCAGGTCGGTCAACGGTCAACTGCCGAAGCATGGTTCCTGCCATTGCCATCCCGCTCAGGAAGGCACCTTCAATTCGAGGACTGAAACACCAGTCACCACATGCACCAATCCCAGCGATAGGGTCCCAAAGGCACTGCTCGTCCAACGCCACCTTCGGAAGTGCGTATCTCCAACGATGAACTTTCCGGTGTATTGGGCTAACCTTTTTCTTGACGACATTCTCGAACGCCAACAGCAATTCACTCTCGATTTGTGATGGGCAGCATTCAAGATGTGCTTCAGACCACTCAGCCGAGGCGTGCAGTGTCCAGTTGGTCACTGCGTCAGCCTCGTGCCGTCGTGGCTTGCTGCCATCGTGAGCAATCCACGACAGCGGCCCGTTCTCAACGAATGCACCATCAAACCCAATTTCTCCCAAATCTGCTGTCGTAAGCATCATCGCCCAGCAGGGGTCCATTTTGACCTCGGCTATTTGCTCCGATAGCACCGAATGACCGTTCAAAATATTAAGGCTCTGCTTTGGGGGGCAGTTGAGAATGACCCAGTCAAACGTCCCGGCGTCTTTTCCTGCGGTGTCCGTGATCTGCCACTTGCCGTCTGCAGGATCAATTCTGGAAACGCAGGTGTTCAGCCGGATGTTCAAATCTGCTGCGAGGTGCTCAGCGAGGTTGTTCATGCCGGGAACAGCCACGTAACGCGGGGTACCGTACTGATCTTCGCAGCCACCGTCAGAGTCAAGCTTGACTATGCGGCCCATCCAAGGTTCTACCAATCCCTGCTGCATCCAACTGCGGACGTATCGCGTGAAGCGGCTGTCTCGGGCTGTGAAGTACTGGGCACCGTGATCAAAAGCCAATCCATCTTCACGACGGGTAGCCAAGCGACCACCAACACCCCGAGACTTGTCAAACACTGTCACGTCGATGCCATGATCCTGAAGGCATCTTGATGCCATCAACCCGCCTACGCCAGCTCCGACCATCGCCACCTTGGGCATTCGCCCAGCGATGGGGCGATCGACAGACTCTGCATATTTTGCTAGGTCCAGACGCGATTCGTGAATTTCGCAGGGACGCTCACGCACATTGCCAAACACTTCTCCCGCTGGCTTGAAGGGCCGATCGAAAAGACCAAAACACCACAGCACTCCGCCGTAACTGCATGGGTCTCTGCCATCCAGAGCGTAACGATGGTTCAGATCCATCGTGAGCTGCATCGCAGCAGCAGGTGAGGGTGCCCAACGCAGGAAAGCCTTTCCCCACGTCATCCTTACGTTATTGTGCAGTTCACCATGTTTGACCAAGCTACGTTGGCATGCATCCCAGAGGGATTGTCCAGTTTTGCCACGCGAGAGCACTTCCCACGGGTAGATGTCCTCTCTCTCATCCGAGGAGTGCTCGTCAAGAGTCTCAATTGCCCAGGAAGGCAACGCTTCGATCGAATCCAGGACGTCAAGGTTGTGGAAGCAAAAGTTGAACGATAGTTCTCGCCAGATCAACAACTCATCCAGGTACTTATCTGCACCCGCCGCGTCTGCCTGCCGCGCAATCCTAAATGGACTCACCATTCCGAAGTGCAGATAGGCACTCAATCGGCTAACGCCGTCCCGGTTGCTTGCATCGTTACGCTCGTCCTCGTACCGATTCAAGCCGTTATTCCTGAACCGATCCCATCGCTTGTAGCCTGCACGAGTTCCACCCGGCGTATCAGCGACAGGAGCAATGGAATGATCAATCCGACATCCCCCAATCAACGACGCAAGGCAAATATCCTGCAGATTAAGCGATTCGAAGGGCAACGCCCCGTGGAAAAATTCACAATCAACTTCCTGCTCAGAATAGGCCTGATCGATTCGCTCTTCGTACAGCTCTTTAGTTGCATTTCGGTACTCGAACGCTCGCCGATAGGACTTAGGACTCAGCAGCATGGGAACGACGCATGAGGCGTCTACCATTGCGATTGGGGTTGAAGTCCGGCTAACCAATCGCTCCATCCATCCTGCCAGCGGTTGGACGGGCATGTCTTCCGTCACGAGGACCGCCGCCCGTCTGGTCAAATCTCGCAAGTGAGGACCTCGGTCTCCATCTCGGGCGAGATGAAAGTGTGCTTCGATCCCTCGATCCGCGAGCTCCCTTTGCACGTCCCGTTGTCCCTGCAATATAAATGCGTGGAATCGGTCGGATGAGTAGGGATAGTCTTCGGAGAGTGCGTGGTAGACCAAAAGAGGTAGTCCATTCTGCCTCGCAAGGCAGATTGCCACGTCTAAGGCCGGATTTTCGTGCGCCCGCATCGCGCTGTGCATCCAATAGAGGACGAATTCCCCCGGTTGGTGCTGTGCGTCTGCGGGGCTAACTAGCCAGCGGAATCGTTCCGCTAACGCTGGGGGTAGTGACTCATCCACGCTTGTTCTCTCTATGTTTGCATTCTCTGCACCATGGTAGCCAGTCGGCAAACCGCCCTTATGGTTTGATCAAGCAACGCGTAAGCCAGTTACGCGGCAAACCTGCCTCAACCTCCAAATTACCCCCAAATTCACTCTGCACGACACTCGCAGCAGCCATTCTTCCGCTGATCACCGCGCTCTCCATCGTCGCCGGCCATCCGGTCGCAACCCAATCACCGGCCAAATGGAGCCACGGCAAACAGGTTCGGGAGGATGGTCTGAGTTCCTCAAATTCCGGTGTGATGGAGAAGACCGACTTTGGATCCGTTACGATTTTACTCTGAACCAAATTCGCACCCCGCGCCTCCGGGAAGGCGTGCTGCAACTCTCGCAGCACAATATCAATCAATTCCTGCCGCGGCAGGCAGCGAGCTGACTGCGACGCACTGATAACCACTTGGTAGTAGTACCCCGCCGACGCCTGCTTGCCCTCCCACGGCTGCCGGAACACCCACTGTGCTACTGTGCCCACCAGTACTGCATGAGGAAGTTCGGTGATTTGCTTGTCGAACCACAAATGCAAACCACTGATCGGCGAAGCCGGTGCCGCCGCCAAACATTCCGATTTTTCGACCGCATTTGCTGGAACTAAATCGTTGACAGCATGCCATGGCACGGCAGCAACCACATGATCGCCAGCCAACGTCTGGCCATCTGCAGTGGCAACATATTTGTCCGTCGATATCTGCCGAACCACTTGGCCGGTTTTGACTTCAACTCCAAGCTGTTCAATCGCAACAGTTAGTTGCCCACCAATCAGGTCGGCAAGAGGTACCTTGGGAACGAGCACATCAGACGCGCCGTGTGCTGCTGCAAACCCGTCGACAAAAACTTTGCGAACAGCAGCGAGTGAAACCCGGTCGATCGACTCACCGAGAGCGCTGACGACAATCACGCTCCAAAAGTCTCGAATCGTCGTTTTATCCTGCCCGTGAGTTTCAAGCCAAGGCTCAGCCAGCGAGTCTCCCAAATTTTCCGAGCTTGTGCGAAAAAGGCGGAATAGTGCGTGTTTGATCTGACGCCGTTGGGAACGATTCAGGTATCGCAGATTCGAAAGCGCTGGCATCAGATGAAAAGGGGCAGGCAGCCAGCGTGATGGCTGAAAAGTGCTGACGGGGTATTCAGGATGGAAAAATCTCAAACAAGTGTATCGATGCAACTGGTCATCCAAGCCCTGCCGTTCAAGAAGTCCCAAAAAATTGGTGCAGCAGCCC
The DNA here is from genome assembly GCA_002712845.1 of Rhodopirellula sp. Next base: position 11,691 of record PAUV01000111.1, read on the forward strand.
ATTGCAACATGTTGGCAGTAATCGACGGTCCCACCCGTCTTGTGATCCTGAAATGACCCTGCACGTCCGCCTGTCGCGCGTTTGGCTTCCAAGACGGAAATGTCAAAGCGGTCTGAGTGGTTTCGCGCCAGACACTCCGCGGTAGCAAGCCCTGCCAGACCACCACCGACAATCAACACTCGCTTCTTGGGATTCGTGGTTCTCGCTGAGCGGGTGACTGCATTCACGATTCAGTTTCCGACATTCCTAGTTCTCGCGGCGGTACCGGTAAACGACGGAACAGCGGCGGGCAAAAATGCCGCGAAACAATACCAAGTTTTGCTCCGGGTGTCAGACGAATTCTGTGCAGTGCAACTGAGCGAGGGGACTCAGCAATCCGCTCCAGCAATTGCCGATACGTTCTCCACATCATGCTGAACATGGGTCTTCCATCTGGGTGTAGCGAATCCCAGATCCCCCAACCGGAATCGAACAGCCTTCGGGCTCGCGTGACTTCATCCAAAACAAGGCACTGCAAACGGTCATCTGGGCGCGGCTTCAACAAATCATCTTCACTAAGTCCATGTTGCTCGTAATGCTGACGCGGTAGATAAATGCGTCCACGCTGGGCATCTTCCAGGACATCCCGAAGAATGTTGGTCAATTGGAATGCCAACCCACAGTCGATTGCGGCAGTCGTGGGAATGGGATCTTCGTATTCCCAAATGTGAATGCATGCTAAGCCGACTGCGGACGCCACCAGATAGCAATAATGCTCGACTTGTTCGTACGTATCGAATCTGGTTTTCTGTTGATCTGCCAAGACGCCATCCACGATCTCCAGCAAATATCGTGAAGGAATTTCGTATCGCTTCGCCGAATCGCGTAGCGCCGGCAGAATTTCCTTCGCACGTCGATGCAAATCAATGGGCCAATTTTCGGTCCCTGCCGATGCCCCTTCCGGTATCAAGCCCTCTGGCAAAATGACTTGCTCTGATGAAACATCCCCAATCAGGTTTAAAGCAACCGTTTGTCGCCACCAACCAAGCCACAGAGACCGTAGGGCAATGGGCTCTTCACAATCGCCTAGATCATCCGTAGTGCGAGCAAACGCATAGAGTGCACACATCGCCTCTCGCTTTGGCTTGGGCAGCAACCAAAACGATCGATAAAAGTTACTACCACTTCGCCGTGAGATACGCCGAACGTGCCGATAACTTGCAGCAACGGAACTACTAACATCCATGGCCATATGATAACCGCAGGTCGAGTCGATGACTGCGGGGTCAGCCACCGTACTCATTCCATTGACAGCAAGTCATTTACAATCTGCCAGCAAGAGCGCGTAAAACCAAGCCGAACTGCTGCAGTTTTCCGACCGTGGGCCGGGATCCCAAAACATCAAAATCAATCTTCCGAATTGCTCGCAGGGTCTGCAAACCACCATGTGCGAACAGTTTCACATCGTTTGCGAGCCACGGCTTCACTCTTTTTGCGAGCGGAAGCCCGGTCCGAAACATTTGTTCGGCACGCTCACATTCATGGGCGAGTAGACGCCGCAACGGCTCCGCTGTCGGAATCTGCCTGAACATTTCCTCCTCAACCCCAAACTGACACATCGAGTCTTGAGGAATATAAATTCTGTTCATGGCAAAATCCCTCGCGACATCCTGCCAAAAATTGGCCAACTGCAATCCGGTGCAAATATGATCCGAAAGAATGCGATTTTCAGCGGTGTACGAGTCCCCAAGGTGCAAAACGATATGTCCAACGGGGTTAGCTGAACGTTGGCAATACTCCAATAGCTCCCCGATGTTTTCGTATCGATTCCTATGCTGGTCCTGTCGAAATGCATCCAGCAAATCATCAAAGGGCTGCTTGGGAATTTGAAACTGCCGAATCGTCGCTTCCAACGCGATGAAAAGCGGCTCCTCAGGGCGTCCCGCGAAGGCGGCATCAAGCTGCTGCTGAAAACGTTCAAGCCCCCTTAACGCCTCCTCAGGACTTGGTGACTCATCCGCCAAATCATCGGCAGTCCGACAAAAAGCGTAAACGTCATAAAAGGGTTGACGCATTTCCTTCGGCAGCAGAATGCTCGCCACCAGAAAATTCTCATAATGGGAAGTCGCCAGTTTTCGCGTGGATTCCCTCGCCTGACTCAACGTGCGGGCACAATTGCCAGACTCACCATGGTTAGACGATGATGCCACCCCACGGTTATGCTGTGCGGTTAGCGGATCATTTCCTTTGGATTCAACCTCAGGAGATCCAGAATTCGACGGTTCACTGGAACGAGTCAAAACGGCACCACTGTATTGGAACACGGTACTGGAACAGGAATGAAGATCATTTTGGCAGCCCCAAGAGGGTTTTGCGCTGGCGTGAATATGGCAATTGAATCACTAGATTTAACGCTAAAGAAATTTGGTGCGCCGGTCTATGTGTACCACGAAATCGTACACAACCAACATGTGGTTGATGAGTTCATTGAAAAGGGAGCTATCTTTGTCGATTCGATTGAGGAAGTTCCAACCGACAGCGTTCTGCTATTCTCGGCACATGGTGTCTCACCCGAGATCCGGGCAACGGCAAAGGAAAGGAATCTGCATGCCTTGGATGCCACTTGCCCCCTGGTCACCAAAGTACACCTTGAGGCAATCAAGTATGCGAAGTTGAATTACACCATACTGTTGATCGGCCACGAAGGCCATGATGAAGTGATCGGCACCATGGGCGAAGCACCCGAGGCGATCATTCTCGTGGAAGAAGAACAGGACATTCAAGATCTGAACATTGAGGATGAAACGAAACTTGCTTTCCTGACACAAACAACACTCAGCGTTGATGATGCAAATCGAATCATCAAGAAAATAAAAGAACGCTTCCCAAACATCGAGAGCCCACCCAAAGAAGACATCTGCTATGCCACACAGAATCGCCAGGAAGCGGTTCGTTTACTGGCTGACCGAGCGGATGTTGTGCTTGTCCTTGGTAGCCAGAACAGCAGCAATAGCCAACGCCTAAAACAACTCGCAAGCGACCGAGGCATTACCGCGTTTCTGATCGACGGACCGCAGGACCTGGAATTTAACGCATTAGGTGACGACCAGACGGTACTCATCACTGCTGGTGCGAGCGCCCCAGAATCAGTTGTACAGCAAACGATTGACTGTCTCGTTAACAAATACAACGCAACGGTTGAAGTAGAAACGATTCGTGAAGAATCTGTTCACTTCCCTCTTCCCAAACCACTTCGCGCGTTCGCTGCGGAATTGAAAGACCAATAAAAAAAGCACAGCCGCCAAATCAGCATTGGCTTGTATGTTTGCACCGCAAAATTGGTCACCATTGGAGCGGCTTCGGAATACAACCCACAATGTGTGAGAACAACAGTTGCTTTCTGACTTTCTGTAAATCTTCTACTCATGATAACGAGTGAGGCGAGTCAGATGACAAGGCGACCAACATGATTGCCGTGACAATCGCTAGCGCAGAAAATTTTCAATAACTGGCAGACACCCGAATTTATACAAATGATCGATCCGAGTTTTCTGTCGCTAGTACCGGCAATCGTTGCCATCACACTTGCTTTTTATACAAGACAGGTCTTGGTCTCGCTTTTCCTCGGGGTCGTATCTGCGGGCCCTGTACTCTGGTACCAGACCGGTGATGCCTCAGGACTCAATTTTGTAGCAAGTTTTTTCATTCCCGCCTTGGGAACAGAAGGGTACGCAAAGATTCTGTTGATCTACCTTTGGTGTCTCGGTGGGTTGCTGGGCATTTGGGCGAAAACAGGTGGAGCACTCCATTTTGCGACAGTGGTTGGTGGCAGCATTACACAAGGGCCAAGATCATCCATGCTTTTCGGTTGGTTACTTGGTTGCATCTTTCATCAGGGCGGCACGGTCAGTACCGTTTTGGCAGGAACAACTGTCAAACCAGTGACCGACAAACATCGCGTATCCCACGAAGAGCTCGCATATGTGGTTGATTCCACCGCGTCACCAGTAGCAACGATTCTACCTTTTAATGCTTGGCCGGCGTATGTTGCCGTGTTGGTGGTGGGTACGGTTCCAAGCTGCTTTCCTGATATCAACACTAGTGTTGAATTCTTTTTCACGAGCATACGCTACAACTTTTATGGGTTCATCGCCGTCGGCATGACTCTTTTGACCGCACTCCAAGTTTGGCCCATTTTGGGAACAAAGATGTCTGCCGCGCGACGTCGTGCCCGAACAACGGGAAAACTCGATGCGGACGATGCTGCTCCCGTGCTCAAGGTGGAAAGTGAGGATACCGATCCAGCTAATGAAATCGCGGAGGGATACACACCAAACTTATTGGACTTTCTGGTTCCCATCAGTATCTTGCTGGGCACCGCTGTGATTCCCTATGTTTGCTTTGACACAAACCTGATCAACGAAGCATTCATGGCATGCTTACTATCCGCCATGCTGCTCGCGTGGGTGCAGGGCATGCGTGTCAAGGACATCATGGAGGGTTTTCTAAACGGCTGCAAAACCATGACGATTGGGGCCATCATTCTCGGGCTCGCTGTCACGATGGGATTTGTTTCCAGCCAACTTCAT
>PAUV01000112.1 GCA_002712845.1 Rhodopirellula sp.
GCAACCACATGTTGGTGGGAAGAGGCTGGGGTGAAGCAAGGCCGGCGAGTCACAAACATGGAGTTTGCTGAAGGCAAGTCCGGTAATACGAGCTGTTTTATTTCAAGTCGGCCAAGGAGGGTTCGAACCTTTGGACTCGGCCTCGGACTTGTAGGGTGGAAATGGACAAAGGGCGGGAATAGATGAAGCGCGCGAATAGATGAAGCGCGGGAATGGATGAAGGGCGATGGTTTCGTTCTCGATCTGGGTAGTCGTGCTCTCTGGTCGTCGCACTGCATTTGTAGTGAGGTGCATTTTGTCCTCACTTTACGAGATGTCGGTGATTGCTTGCTAATCGGCTTCATTGATGTCGGTGGAAGTCAGGCAGCAAAATTGAATTGCTAAGTGTCTTCATTAACCGTCCCTTGGTCGGCTGCTCTTTCGACCACTGCCTTTGGATCGTCTTGGCAAACCCAGAAGCTAAGCATGCGTAGCCCTAATGTTGCGGCGGCAATCGCAACCGTTGATGGAACGCTATACAGGAGCGAATAGGCACATGCCCAGATCAGGAATCCGATCCAACCAACCGTTAAAAGAATCCCAAAAGGGGCAATGAATCCCATGATTGTCACGCGTTTGAAGAACGTCACTTGAAACGTCTTCGGCACTAAAAAGAGGCCCGCCGCCAACCATGGTATTGCGACTAGCAAAGCAGTTACTGCCACGGTCGCCTGCATGGAACCCGAAAGATCGCCGAGCGGTGCGATCACTCTGGCAAATGAAAAAACAATGCTGATTGGCAGAGAGATAGCCAACAAATCAGTAATCGTAATCTTTGCGGGCAAGAGCGACTCAGATTGGTGAGCTGGAAGGAACGGCTGGAATATGAGCCAGCCAATCACTCCAGATATCGCCAAGTACGGTATTGCAAAAATCTCCAACATATTAAATCAATTGCACGTGCTCGCGCCATGCAGTTTTACTTAAGATCGCCTCATAGGTCGTTGATTTCACTCGGTAGTCACAACGTCATTGCCACGCCAGCCTTCATGGCTTCTTAATTTGATGGCCTCTTAATTTGTAGGACCATGGGAACCTAGCTTGGTGGGAAACGTGAAATACTTCAGCCATAATATCGAGCATTGTTTCTTATTCATTGCTTCTTATTCATTGCAAGGTGCAGTCGCATACATTCGGTGGCGAGTAACTCGGCAACATCTGACTCGGTAGCGAATGTCTGTCCAATGCAAATTTTCGAAACCTTAGCTGAACACCGAATAGGAAATGATTCCGCGCAAAACAACGTTGGGAAGAGATTTGTTGCTCCTGTCCACGATTGAAAGCTGTATCGAGATGGGAAGGATCATGAGCCTCGCGACTCATTCGGAGAGCCCGAAGCCTGCTGCGAAATGTTTTAGATGTTGTTGCAGAGCCACACACCCATGTTTGGTTTCTTCCAGCGGCCCCGGAAAGGCTGACTCGATATGGCACCCAAATTGAAAATTGCAAATACAGAAGCATCGGGGCGTCGATGCACCAGCAACCGAGTAGCGGCAGGATGGACGCCGGATAGCGACGAAATACCAAAAACGCATAGCCAATCAGATGCAGGCTATCTCTGCACGCTTGCCCTTATGTCTGCCGACCTTCGCCCACGATGTTGGTGAGTGGACTTGCCTTGGCCGTCAGTATTGATTTGGCGTCAGGAATTGAAGTGTTGGCGTATTTTGAAAGTAATGCGTCGTCAGTGGGTGAAACCTTCTACGGCCGGTGGAAACCTTTTACAGCCGGTGGAAACCTTCTACGGCCGGTGGAAACCTTCTTCAGTGGGGAAACAATATTGCGGCCTGGCGATTCTCGTGAGGATCAGCGACGGGATACACTCGGCCACGATTGAAGTCAGCGCATAAAAAAACACCGTGAATCACGGTGTTTCTTCAAGTCGGGGCAACCAGACACGGTTAGAACTTTTTTGTCGCGGTATTGTCGAGCTGCAAACATCGCAACCGCTTGTGTGCAGTCATGTTGCGGCGGTATTTGCGTAATCTGTTTGCAGAATCAACATGCTCAATTGGCACGTTCGGCTTCGCGCATCGGTCGGAACACCGATGCGAGTTTGAGGCTTTCTTTAGCCGCTTCGGGTGGTCCAATCGAACGCGGGTTAGCAGACCGCCAGTCTGGCGTCGGTGCCCGCCACCGAAGTGAGTTACAGACGCTACAAACCGAAGTGACGGATCTCGTTTCAGTTCGAGGCACACGACGAGCACGAGCAGATCGCCCGCGGTACTCACAAGCTTCGCGTAATTGAGGCAGCCGACTTTTACAAAATCTTTCACCGCATATCTCTCTCGCTGGAATTCTTGTGTCTTGTGACCTGCGCGTCGCGCGGCAGCGTCGATTCACGAGCCGTTCTTCGATTGGTCCGGTGGAGTCTGAGGCGGCTCGTCCTTCACCTTGTTGTATTGACTGTGATGTCTCATAGAGCGCACGACGTTAGGGTTCCATTGCGGCAATGTGCTCCGTGGCTTCTTCGGGCGATACGGACTGCAGGTTTCCATCGTCAAGCTGGACGATGACTCCGGCGTTGTGCAATAGCTCCGTTCGACGTTGCCGCTCCTCAGGATCCGGATGACAAACATGCATACAATTCCCGCATGTCAGCGTCACATCACGTTGTGTCTTGCTGTTAGGTATCGGTGGGGAAAATCCGGATGATTCACCTGTCGCGTGAGTTACGTTGCGAACATATGGATATTATGGCTTCCAGGTGAATCGGCCCCAGTTCCTTTTGCGAGGCACGATCGGCAACTGCTTCTCCCCGGAGTCTGTCTCGATCATGATCTTGGCGCCGCCCCTTTCTGGATCCGGAAAAGCCCGAGTCACATATCCATCGGGAGACCACGTGGGATCATCGCCACGCCCAACCTTTCGACGCCGTTTGCCATCGCTGCTGACCACCCAGACATTGAAAGTGGCTGAGATCTGCTGATCCCGCTTCCGGTTGTTGATTCCGGTAAACTGACTCATATGAATCATCTCCACGCCTTCCCAGTGGGCAATCCACTTCCCATCGGGTGACCACGTCGGGACTTTTTGCTCGATCGGCAGTTTGAGGTCCTCGTCCTGATCTTTGGTTGCCGAGATTGGTTTGGCATCACTCCCGTCAAGATTGCTCACCCAAACTCTAAAGGTGCCGCTTCGATTGGAAACAAAGGCCACCTTCTTGCCATCGGGCGATACTGAAGGCATCGCATCGCTAAACTTGATTTGCTCCGGATCCGTAAATAGCCTGCGTGATTCCCCCGTTTCGGTGTTCATGATGCGGATCTGGCTATTGCTGGCGGGATCCTGGTTCTTCCGTCCCGTCCCGGCACTCATCCAGACGATGTGTTTCGAGTCAGGCAACCAGGAAGGCACCAGGATTCCCTGCGACCTGATGAGTTCTTTGGCGTTCTTGCCATCTGTGTCGCAGAGCCAAATCGCCATGCCCTTTTCGCTCCGTCTTACGTAAACGAGTTTCTTCCCATCGGCAGAACAAGCCGGTTGCACACAGTGATGATTGCCTTTGGTCAACTGGCGACTGCCTGAACCATCCTCCTTCATGCGGTAGAGCTGAAGCATGCCGTTTTCGTCCGTGTGGCTGACGATGACTTCACGCAATGGCGGTTCTGAAATCGACTCAACTGAAACCGGCGTCGCCTGGGGCTCCTCTGCGCTCGCGGTCCCAGTCAATACGAGCAGCGCCAAACTACACACTAGCAAGAGTGCCCGTCTCTTTGCGTCCATCGTTCAAACTCCTTCCGTCAGTAATTGCTGAATGACTGTCATGATTTGTACTGCCGCAGCTTGCCTGCCACCTTCTTGGCAAGGCGGGCGGCCTGGATCACTCGCAGCTTGTGCGTGCCGCGGGCGATCTGCTCGTGCTTGTCGTGTGCCTCGAACTGGAACGAGATCAGTGGCCCGTCGACGTAGATCACTCGAGCGCAACATATGACTTGCGCTCCGAGGGGCGTCGCCGCGATGTGCTCGACGTTAACAACGACACCGACCGTGCTCTCGCCTGGCTCAAGCAGAGGCAACATAGCGTTACGCGCTGCGTGCTCCAAGAACCAAATCAGCCATGGCGTGCATAAGATCCGCGGCATCCCATTGTGCGCAAAGTCGATCAAGTGCTGCTCGCTTACAACGAACCGCTCTTCACCGACCGTGCCAATTTTTACGACGCCTTGCATATCTATAGCTACCTTCAAAACGTCTTTGTCTACTGAGGATTTGTCGAACAAACGTCGCCGCATTCAGCAGCAGCTTCTTCTTCGATCATGCCGAACGCAACGCGGGCGGTGGCCGCCGTCACGCCGCTGTTAACGGCCGAAGCCACCGCGATCAGGGCGTTGAGTTCGTCGTCGGTGAGCCCGTTGCTGCGGGCCTTTTCAACCCGGTTTCGAGTGCAGACCTGGCAACCGCGCGTCATCGTCACAGCCAGACCGATCAGGTGCTTCTCTCGTTCACTCAGCAGGCCCGTGCTGTGTGTTTGCTTGATGTGATCAACGATCAACGTGTCGTCGTAAGGCATGTCAGGTTCCTTTTAAGAACTGGGACAGGTTATGAACTTCACTTCGACGCTGCCGAACGGCGGGGCGTCGACTCGGATGCCGCAGTCCTCGGCAATCGGAATCAAACTCGGGATCGAGCCGGTCAGGATAATCTGGCCGGCACTGAGTCGCTCGCCGCGGTCACGCACCGATTTGGTTAACCATTTCAGCGATGAATTGATCGTTTGAATCAACGTCGGTCCGGCGCACTCATCGAGCAGCCGGTCATCAGCGAAGATCGACAGCGCCGATGAATCAAGGGCCCCGCTATCGTAATTGTCATTGGCACCGCAAATATCAGTGAGCCTGACACCGCTCCCCGCGACGACCCCGGCGTGAATAGCGTTGTTGGCAATCAGTTCGCCTGCCGACGGCCGCTCACCTCGCATCACATGGTTGTGCAATTCGATCACGGGAAACACGCGAGCAACACATGCGGGAATCTCGACCTCGGAAAACTCTTTCTCGTTCGGTTCGCGAGACAGCTCCACGGCTATCTCACCCTCGATCGCTAGATTCGCGAATCGCTCGCGCGACAACACGGCGCCCGACGAGTGTTGCTCCGAGTCATACAGTCGACCACTGACGCAATGATTGATCCCGAGCTGCGCCCGGATCGTCGGCGACGTGCAACCAACCTTGTAACCGATCACCCGTTCCCCACGACCGCAACGCCATTGCGCCACAGCCGACTGAAGTTCATACCCCTGCGCCACATCCAGCACGACCCCCTCGGCGAACATCGTGCCGGGTAGGCGCGCGTCGTAATCAGCGAGTTGACGAGACGCCCACTGCTGATTCTGTGATGTGACAGAGGCTTTCAATCGACTATCCACTTTCTCACATAGTTCGCTAAAAGTGACGACGGTAACAGTGGTCTGACGAAAATCAATACGAAAGGGAAGACTGGGCAATTTCAGGCTGTCGAAGCCACTACGAAGAGATCGTGTTGAAATTGGGTCATTGAAAAAATTAAATTGTAAAGTGTAAATTGAAAAATGAGACGATTGCCCAATCAGTTCACAATTTACAATTGTCAATTTAACTTTTTCAATAATTATCCCTGCCGATAACCACACGTGTCGCATGATTTACTGAACCGACACATTTACAACAGACCACGGTAACAGTGGGCTCTATTTCCCACGGATCAAAGACCGCTCAGCCTGACCGCTTAACCCATGCCGATTTCATGCCCGCCGAGACGGCACCGATCACGTCAAATGGAACGTTACTCCAGATGATCGCCGATGCCATTCTTGGTCTTGTCTATAACGCCGGAGAGGGGATGCTCCACGACCGCTTTCCAGGCGATTTCACGGAATATTTTGTCCAGGGCGGGGCTTACGAAGCTTGGGTTCGTATTGAACTTGATGGGCTCTGAAATGAGTTCAGGAGATTTGCCGTAGAGCGTGGCGTAGAAGACATAACCCTCCAAGCGGTCGAAGCCGGGACTGATGTGGCCGATTTTGTCTGCCCAGATCGAACGCTCTTTTCCGCCAATGACCTTGTACAGGCCTTCGACGCCGGGGAGTTCGCCCCGGATGAGGCGTTTGGCGGCCTCTGTCATCGCTGCGTGCGTGGGAAGGATATAGACTTCATCAGTTGAGTCGCGCAGCGTTTTCACGAGGCTTGCAAAGCTAGTGTTCGCGTTGGCGCTGAGTTGATCGTAGACCGCTTCGGTGAAGAACGCTTCAGATTCCGGGTTTGCTTTGAGGTTGAATACCTTCTGGACTTGACCCGGCGCAGGCCAAGCGTCGGAGAGAAAGAACTTCATGTCGGGATTGTATTTTGTGCAGAAATCGATCCAGCACGAGTAGAATTCCGGGCGATCCGTATAGGGACCCCAGATCATGGCCTCCCACTCCGAGTTGGAAATAGCGGCCAGGAGCTTGGGCAGGGGCTTGCCATCGAACTCGAAGATGCCGTTTTCCTGCTCCCATTTGTAGCGCGCGCTTCCTTTGACGCCGCCGCCAACATGCAGGCACAGGGGCTGCTCGAAACCGGCGGCCCGGGAGATGAGGGGCAAGGTCTTGTAGCCGGGTACCATGAAGCTGTGGCCCGTCCCCACGATGCGCATGATGCCAGCGGCAGGTTTGGGAAAGGAAAGAGCGTCGCTCTCACGCAAAGGAGTTTGGCCCGCCGGGCCGCGCTTATAGATTGCCATAATCTCTTCAGGCGTTTTGAGGCTTACCGCGTGTGGCGGAAATTTTTCCTTCTCCCATCCGGGATCAAATCCCGCCCTCGTTTGTGCTGCTGCGGCCGGGCGCGCATTGCCCTGCTTGGATTGTTCGAACTGTTGGCGGGCGGCTTTAAATTCTTCCTGGGTCAGCTTGCCATCGCCGTTCGCATCCGCTTTCGGAAAACGCTTGAGCATTTTCGCCAATCGCGATTCGGAGAGCTGTTGAGCTTGTGCATTTGAGAACGGCGCGGTTGTCGCCAGGGCGAGGATCGCAAGGAGCAGGATTGGGCGGTGATTGTTCATGGCTGTTCGATTCCTTTGATTTGGTATTGAGGGTATTGAGAAGTTAGTTCGCCATGATTTTGAGGTCGTCGATTTCAATGCCGCTTTCACCACCGTTTAGCATGAACAACAGCATGTTTTTTCGGAATGTAAAGCCAGGCCGCTGGAGGGTTTTAGTCCAGCGATTGTTGTCCAGTCGGATCACCACGCGGTCGCCTTTAAAGACCAGTTGTAGGTTGTGCCAATTCTTGTCCTGTAGGTCGACGGCCTCTGGTTTGAGTTTCTCAGATACCCGATAGGCGCCACTGACTTTATCAGGTGGCCTGTCCTCCTCCTGTGGGCGTTGCTTTCTCCGCTGAGCGAGAGTCTTGAGCAGCTTCGGATCTTTCGGGTTCTTCGTATGCCCATCGACTTGAATCCGCACCGAGTTTCTCAACAACTGCACCCGCAACACATGATCTTGCCCACCAAAACCATCGTCTCCATCGATAAACAGCCAGAGCATCTTACCGTCGCCCAAATGCCTATAGCGAAAGGAAATGGAGCAATCGATTTCATCGATGGGAATGCCGACAAATGGCGAATATTTGCCACCGCTATGGCCGCGGGTCCACATAGCGCCATTGCGTATCGTCGTGTATTCGGGGCTGAACCTAAGAAAACGGTTGGGATCGACTTTGTCGAAGGGTTCGTGTCCTTTGAACGGTTGCTTGATCGATGCGTCAGCAGGCGGTTTGGCATTCGTGTCCGTACTTCCCGAAACAGGTTGAAGACCCGCGCTCCCTTTTAAAACATCACTACCTATGGGTTCGCTGTAGAGATTATTCATAAAAGTTCGGCTGGAGATCAAATCCAGAACCAGCCCCTTGAAGCCGTCACCATCCAGTCGAGATTGTGTGACGAGTTGTTCAACTTCTTGCTTTTCCGAATAGTTCAAGACGCGGCCAGTCGCGTAAGTAAGCAACTTTTCTGACAAGCAGTTGCCAAAGTAATCGACGTTGGCCACAAGCCACCGCTTAAAGGCGGCAGCATCTTGAATTCTGGTACCGTCGAAAAGCACGCCTGAAGCGTCGATGGGCTTTTGAGTGGCGGGCCAGACCTGCCGCCACTTACCGACAGGATCGTAATTTTCCAACATAAAGCCGACGGGGTCGATGAGTCGGTGGCAGGATGCGCATGATGCGTCGGTGGTGTGTTTGGCCAGAAGTTCCCGTGGCGTGGTGGCACCCCGGGTATCCGGCGTAAGGGCGGGTACGTCCTGGGGCGGCCCAGGCGTCGGCATACCTATGACGTTTTCCAAGACCCAGGCGCCGCGCAATACCGCTTGCGTATCGACGCCGTTCGCCGTTGCCATCATCACAGCGGATTGCCCCAATATCCCGCCGTGGCGATGCCCCTTGGGGAGAGCGATGCGTTCCAGCTTCAGACGATTTACGTTTTCGGTAGATTTGCGTTTCGGCCCCGGACCCAGCCCGTAGATTCGGTGGGAGAAACTTGGCGTCGTATAGGTGAAATCCGGATCGATGAAGCTGCTGACGGGCAGATCTTTTGAGAGAATCTCGCAGAAGAAGTGAAACGTCTCCCGCTTGGCCGTTTCCGTATCGAGTGCTGAAAACTCGAACTTGGGGTCCGGCATGATGTCGTCGAGATCTCCCACGTTGAGCCATTGACTGACAAAACTGGTAATCATCGGCGCATCGTACGTCGTGGGCATTAAGCGTTTGGCTTCGGCTCGCAAAATCTGCGGATTCCGCAACTGCGACTGGGATGCGAGCTGCAACAAGCGGGCATCTGGTGGTTGCTTCGTGAGAAAGTAGGATAAACGGGCGGCCAGATCGAAATCGTCGAGCTGATCGCCGTTGTAGCAACGGTACAAGAATCGCGGCGATATGAGAATCTTCCGCAGCAGCAGATGCATGGTCGTGTCCGCGTCATGCCCTTCGGAAACCGACTGTTTAGCGATTTTCAGATAGGTCGCGATGGTTTCTTCGCTGACGGGACGCCGAAATGCGCGCGGCAGAAATTGACGCAGAAAAGGCTCGATCATTGCCTCTCCAGTGCCATTGCCGGCTTGGATGCCGAGCACCTTGAGTTTGAGCTTAGCGGCGGTTTCATCGGATCGAGAGGGAATCAACTTCAGCGGTCCAGTGACACTGGCTGCATGCAGCTGCAGAGCGGGACCGTTCTCGAAGTAATCGGGGGCAAGAAACTCGTAGAATCGGCGCGAAAATGGAAGCGCGTCTTTCGCGCCTGGCGGATTCCGAAAAAACCGAAAGACTTTAGCGGTGGTTTTGGGGTCGCGAGCTGCGGCGCTGACGTCCAGCTTTGGATCGTTCATTTGGTTGTGAAAGTGCTGCCACCCCTTGCCTAATCCGCGGACGACTGATTTGTGAGATCTGGCAAGAGGGCCAAAGGTGGCGTTCCATACCGCGTGAAAGCGTTTGTCTACTTTGAAGCGTTCACGCAGGTGCGCTTCTAAAGGTTCGGCTTCAAAATCAATGGGAGCATTCTTGAAGTGAAAGAGCAGGGTCTGACCAGCATAGAGATCCGCATCAAAGTGAACGGTCTTGGGAGTGCTGGAGTCGACCCTTATTTCTTTTAGAAGACGAAACGTCTCGTAGCCGGCCCGGGGACTGGTGGTGCTTTCGGTTGCGCGAACGTGGAGTATCATCGGTGCACGCATGAAATTGTCTCGTATTGCATTGAAGGCCGACGTTTCAATTTCGATGTGGTAGGTGCCGGCCACTTTGGCGTCGAACTGATCCAGCCAGGTGCCGCTGAAAGCTTTAAAATTTGTGCGGGAGACGAGGCGCAGCGCATCACCGTGAATGGAGGAGGCAGAATAGCTCTTGGCCATGTCTTCCGGGCCGGCTTTGTGGGTTGTTGGCTGCAGATCTAGAGACCGCTTGCGGGGATAAAAGAGGTCGGCAACCGTTTCGGCAGTTTCGGAATAGGCTTCCAACAGATCGGGAGAGGTAACCAGGCCTTCGCTGAGGTTGTCGAAACCGTGAAGCTCGTTGTCTTCTGGAAAACCCAGCGGCAATTTGGCCCCTCCTTGTTGGAACAGTGCTCGCATGGTGTTGAGGTATTCGTCGCGACTCAATCGGCGTGCTTTGGTGACGCCAAAGATTGGCGTCTCAGACAATTCTTTTGCAATCCAATCGTTAAATTGCGTGCGTTCCGCTTCTCTTGGTTGTGATTCTTTCTTTGGCGGCATCATCTTATCGTGATTGGCCGTGCGTACTTTTTCCCAAAACGTGCGATCCGCTTCTGACTTCCAATCCACAGACTCGCGTTCCAAATTGACCTCGCCTGTCTCGGTATCCTTATCGTGACAGTCGATACAGTACGTGTTTACATAGGTAACCGCATGTGGGGGCATCAACGTCTCTGCTGTCAAAGCTGCCGGCAGTGTTGAAGGCGTATCAGTTGGCTTAGGGGATGGATCGACAACCACTGGCTGCTGATTGCCTGGTGTGGGTTGTTTTGATCGGGGGACATTGCTGCCGGGCACGTCTTTACGACTGGAAAGTTTGTCGTTGGCATCTCTTGATGGCACTAAATTGGCAGTGTCTGTGTTGTCACTCACCGTGTCATCCGTTTTTTGCGTTACAACGACCACCAAGCCTACGACAAGAGCCAGGGCAAGCATCACGCCAGCAACTGCGAGTAGCGGAAACTGTTTTTCGGGTTTGCGCATTGGTCGCCTTGATCGCGAACGGGTCGGGAATTGCGAATTGCTTGACGCCATCAAACGCTCCATAAGCTGTTGAGGTTTCTTGATGCGTTTGAAAAGGAATCGCAATCGATCCCGAGCTGTTGCTGAAGCGTTATATAGAGATCGCCCAGGAGATAGGATTCACTGCCAGCAGCGATATGTTGGCCATGGCGAGCGCCACCGCCGGCAACGAGGGTTGGCAAATCTCTATTGGAATGGCGGCTTGCATCCCCCATGCCCGTCCCCAGTAGAACCAGCGTACTGTCTAGCAGTGGCTTTCCTTCAGCATCCTTCTTCTCTTTGAGCTGATTGAGAAACCCATTTAAGCACTTCATGTGAGACTGTTCGACTGTAATCAGATCGCGAATGCGCGACGGATTGTTGCCGTGATGAGAGAGACTGTGGTAACCCTCGCTTAAGGTTTCGCCATCAATGGTAAAAACGGGGCCACCACCGCCCAGGTTCAAAGAAAGCACACGACTGGATCCGTTTTGGATGGCCAAGGCCATCAGGTCGTACATCAATTTTGAGCAGTCCATCTGCTGCCGTGGCGCAATCGGGTCGCTCTCAGGCAACTTGTAGCCTGTGGTGGGAACCGGGTCATTGATGTGGGCGAGGCGATTGCTTAATCGCTTTTCGACGCTGCGAAGTGCGGTGAAATATTCGTCAAGGGCATCGCTGTCGAAGGCAGAGACCTTCTTCTGCAACCGGTTGGCATCTTCCAACACATAGTCCATGGACGACTGACCGCTTCGGAGAATGTGCTCCTGGTGCTTGAGGTCCGCCTTGCTGATGAACATTTTGTTGTAGAAGACCGAGGGCCGGTTGATGGAAGGCAACCTCGTGCCTTGCTTCGAAAAACTCATGGCATCATTGCCCGATCCAGCTGCCAATTGAACCGAGGTGAACCGACACTCCGAACCAATCTTGTCGGCAATCATCTGATCCAGAGAGTAGCTCCCGACCTGCTGCCCACATAAAAAATTCGACCAGTTGTTATGTCCGTTCGGCGCTTGATGATCCAGGCCAGAAAAGATCGTAAAGTCGTTTCGGTGCTTCGCCAGAGGCGCCAGTACTTCGGGCATGCGATAACCCGTCCCAACTTCCTTCGGGTAGAACCCTCTCTGATACCAGCCGAGATTTGAACCGATAGCAACAAAGGTTTTCGCTTTCTCTGTGGTGCCTTTGCTGGCGGTGCCTTTGCCGGCAGCGAAGCTCTCAAGCGCTGGCAATGCAATGCAGACACCCAGAGAAGAAAGAAATTGCCGTCTTGTGTCGTCGTAAAGCATATCAGGATCCCTTCAAGAGTTGGGGGCATGCAATGTCATTGAGGTAACGTCGTTCATTTTTACTTCAGCTTTCAATCGATTCATTGGCTTTTCGCCTCCCTGTTTTGAAATGACCGCTTCACATCTTCCTTCAGATGATGCACCTGCCGTTGAATGACGCTTACATCGCGGTGAGTTCGGGAGAGCATGATCGCTCCTTCGATCACGCTGACGATGTATCGAGCCATCTCACCAGTGTCCTGATCGCCCGACAATCCGCGACTCGCTGCAGCCTCGTCCAGGTGAACCTGAAACTCCGAGGCCATCTCATCGAAACACTCTCCCAGCCGTTTGCGAAAGGCGGGATGGGTATCACTGAGCGTTGTGCTGAGATTCCCGATCAGGCAGCCTCCCTTTCGATTGCGTCGCCGGACGACCATCTCGCACACGGCATCCAGACGCCGAAAAACCCGATCAAGCGGATCGTCGCTGTCATTGCCGGGCAGACTCTTTTCGATCCGGTTCAATGCTCGACAGCGTTCTTCCATGTGGTGATCGATCACCGCAAAACCCAAGTCGTCCTTCCCTTTGAAATGATGAAAGAACGCGCCGCTAGTCACCTCGGCAGCCTTGATGATTCCGTCCACCTTGGTGTCATGAAATCCCTTCAGCGCAAACATCCGCGCCGCTTCACGCAGGATTCGATCGCGCGTCTTGATCGCGCGGGGCTGTTTCGCGGTCCTCATAGGGCTCTCCATAACAAACAGAGTGATTTGTATGTTTTCATGGTAGTCACATCGTTCCGCGAGTGCAAGCGGCATAACAACCTCTGAAACTCACTGACGCGGCTGCTGGTGAACACCAATCTACTTTCAACACGGCTACAGTCGTCGTGACGACCGAAAGAGGCGCAGTTCTTCGATATCTTCGGCCGACATAAGTCGATCCCTCGCATCACGACGGCGACCCGAACCAGAGTATCGAGCCTGTGAAGATGGCGACGGGATTTGAACTCTCGAATTCATTGCCGTAAAACAACTTCGAACGAATGGCCATTTAGATTGGCGAAATGCAAGGACCCGTTTGAACTCGCGAGGCGAACGCGGTGAAACTCAGTAAACCGTTGCCAATTAAAGAGAAACAGCTCGCCGCGAATCAACGCGACGAGCTGTTTTGAAATTAAGTCGGGCTGAGAGGATTCGAACCTCCGACCTTTTGACCCCCAGTCAAACGCGCTAACCAGGCTGCGCTACAGCCCGCCAGAGAAGACACCTCAAGGGCCTCTCCGTCAGTATCAAAATGCTAACCAACGATCTCGATGTTTGCTAGACGACGTTTTTCTGTTCCGAGGGTAAAATCTGAGCCCCATGCGGGTAACGCGTTTGATCGTTTTGTTCTTGCTCAGCATGACGCTTCGGTGGTCATCGCAGTCATTGGTAGGTTGTTGTGTGAATAAGCTCCGCAAAGCTCGGGCCATCCGAAGTCGCTGTGAGACACCAGTCCTTGACCTGATCGCTCTGGAAGGCAAGATTCTGGAGGCGTGAACCCGCGAATCGTTCCGGATCTACGCTTTGAAAACCTCACATTCACAGACTAATCGGGGAAAACAATGCTTTTTGCGGATCGTCTTGCCTTGGCCGTGCGTAAGTCCGGCTCGATCACCTGCGTTGGTCTTGATCCACGAAAAGCCCAACTGCCCGCCCCGCTTCGTGACTCGGTTGTCAATGATTCTGCAGACGAGTGGGCTGCGGCTTATACCCAGTTTTGCACTGAGATCATTGATGTGGTGGCAGGAAAAGTCGCTTGTGTGAAACCACAGGCCGCTTTTTTTGAACAGCTTGGACCGGCCGGTATGGTCGCACTCGGGCAAGTCATTCAATACGCAAAAAAGGCTGGATTGCTCGTCATCACTGACGGGAAACGTAATGATATCGGTAGCACCGCAACGGCCTATGCGGATGGTTACCTCGGTGAAACCAGCCCGTGGGGCAGCGATAGCTTGACTGTCAGCCCTTATCTGGGCGAAGACAGTCTCGAGCCGTTTGTTGAAATGTGCGACAAGCGTGCAGCCGGAATCTTTGTACTCGTCAAAACTTCGAATCCGGGCGGTGGTTTGTTGCAGGATCGTGTGACCGATGGGCAAACCGTCTATCAACGCGTCGCTGAACTGGTCACGGAGTTCAATTCCAGTCGACTTGGCGAATCAGGTTATGGACCTGTGGGAACCGTCGTTGGTGCAACCTACCCCGAACAACTTGCCAAGTTGCGTCAGGCAATGCCGGGTAGTTGGATTCTCGTGCCCGGTTTTGGGGCACAAGGAGGCGGAGCGGCCGATGTTCTTGTCGGACTTGATGACGACGGACTCGGTGCCGTGGTGAATAGCTCACGGCATATTATTTTTGCCCATGCACGCGAAGAATATCGTCAACGCTTTGGCGATGCCCGTTGGCAGGATGCAGTGGCTGAAGCAACGACGGAGATGAATGCACAGCTGAGTCACTGATGCTAGCAATAGCCATCTGCCTTATCTGTGCTCTTGATTCCATCTTGCCCTGCTAAGTGGCTAGCCGTTATAGGCAAGTTTACTGCGGGCAGGCTCCTGTCCCACTCAGTGGAATCGATCAGGGAATGGAATCGATGCGTCTTTCAACGCTACTAATTGTCATGGCTATCTCAGCATTGGGTTGGGACGCCAGTTTTGTATCCGCTCAAGGATTTGGTTTACCAAGTGGAGGCAGTAATACTGCGTCTCCGACGAACGGCTTTCCAACAACAGCGCCACCATCGACAGCGGGTCGCGTGAACTCAGGTCAGACAGCAGTTCAAAGTTTGGGGCAATCGCCTGTCGCCACAACATCGGTTGCTGCCGACAAGACATTGCCTTCGGGTGCGGGGCAAAAGTATCGAAAATACGATCTTTCACCATACACAGGACATTTAAAGCAGGTTGTTCGTCCCGAACAGGCTGTGGTCGATTGGATCATTCGCGAAACTGGAAGCGACGCTTGGTTCAGTCCACCTTTTGGATTCCTCAATGCGGACCATAGCACGCTCTCTGTCTATCACACTCCTGAGATGCATCAGGTGGTTGGTGAGGTCGTAGAGAAATTTGTAGCTGGCGATACTGAACCTCAGGTTTTGAGTGTCAAGGTTCTCAATGTGGGTAATCCGAACTGGCGAAATCGTGCTCATTTGTTGATGCAGCATGTTGGTGTTGATTCACCTGGTGTGCAGGCATGGCTGTTAAGTAAAGAGAATGCAGCCATGGTGATGAATCAACTTCGGCAGCGTACGGACACCCGTATCAAACAAGATTTAAATTTGGTTCTGCATAATGGGCAGACTCAGAAGCTGACTAGCACTGTGGGTAAGAACTACGTTCGCAACATGCGGCAGACCCCAACGGGCTGGCCACCGTACGAGCCTGAAACCGGTGAAATCCACGTTGGTTACAAAGTCGAGATCAGTCCGTTGTTGAGTACGGATGGCAAGGTGATTGACTGTGTGATCAAGGCTGAGATCGATCAGCTTGACAAGTTATTGCCGGTCGACCTTGAATTACCGCTGCAGAACAATCAGGTGCATCGGGCTCAAATTGATGTGCCACAAGTTGTCAGCTGGCGTTTGAACGAGCGATTCCGGTGGCCCTCGGACATGATCTTATTACTATCCTGTGGGGTGGTTGCGAGCCCTGATGGAAAGCCTGCTTCACCCATGTCCTTTCTGAACATGGACATGCTGACAGGGACAACAACGGGCCGAGCTGATGCCTTGATGTTCATTCAATTCAAGGGCCGAGCTTCGGCAAATCTGACGCATACGGGGCCATCGATGCAGATGGCTTCTCCTCAAAATCCAACCAGCCGCGGTCGTTATTGATCGAAATTGGGCTGGGCTGGTGTGGTGGATGCAGGTCATACTCAGGGAAAATCTAAGCGGATTTATTGGTCAGCTTCCAAACGGGATGCGTGTTGCCCCCCTGAAAGCCGACCGCCTGTCTGATTAGAATGCCCAGACTACCTGACCTGTGGATCGGTTGATCCTGTCCACAGATCCTCCCCACTTCTGGCCCGCTAGCTCCGCGATCCATGGATAAAAGCTCTTCTCAACGCGTCGTTATTACTGGATTGGGAGTCGTTAGTCCCCTTGGAAACGACCCTGATTCTTTGTTGCAATCGCTGCACGACGGTACCAGTGCGGTGGGCCCCTTCAGTGAGGTTCCACTGGGTGTGCTCTGCACGGATTATGGTGCTGAAGCCAGAGGTTTTACGGGTGACATCTCGGATTATGGACCGATGGACAAAAAGCTGCAGCGAACGATTCGCAAAGGCAGCAAGGTCATGTGTCGTGAAATCGAGATGGGCGTGGCCGTTGCACAACTGGCGTTGAATGATGCTGGTTTGGATGTAGATTCGCGGGATCGCGATCGTACAGGTGTGGTTTACGGTTGTGACTACATCATGTCCCTGCCTGAGGAATTCGCCACGGGTATCAGCAAGTGCCTCGATGATGCAGGGGAATTCCAGTTCAGTGAATGGGGGCAGACAGGGAAACCGGAAGTGAACCCGCTGTGGCTTCTCAAATATCTACCCAACATGCCAGCGAGTCATATCGCGATCTATAACGATCTGCGGGGACCTAATAATTCGATTACGGTGCGCGAGGCATCAGCAGGGGCTGCTTTGTCCGAAGCTTACTCGACTCTGGTTCGGGGGCATGCGGATGCTTTGATCGTAGGTTCAACTGGATCGCGGATCCATCCCTTGCGAACTCTACACGCCTCGTTGCAGGAAAAGCTGGCGGCCAATCAGGAAGACCCTGAGGTCATGTCACGACCGTTCGATAAGACACGCGATGGAAGCGTGGTCGGTGAGGGGGCTGCGGCAATGATCTGCGAAACGCTCTCCAATGCTCAAGAGCGTGGCGCTAACATTTTGGCGGAAGTCGTCGGTTATGGAAGCAGTGCTGTTGGAAAAGCGTCCAATGGTGATTTTCTGAAGCAGGCGTTCGTCAATGTCCTGAAAGCAGCATTGGGTGACGCTGATCCAAAATCCATCGGACACATCCACGCACACGGGCTCGGTACCCAAGAGTGTGATCGGCAGGAAGCAGAAGCCATTCGTGAAGTGTTTGGAGAGCCAACCGAGCAACCGCCTGTAACCACTGCCAAAGGGCATATGGGAAATCTTGGCGCTGGCGGAGGGATGGTTGAAGTTGTGGCCAGCCTCAAGTGTTTGGGAGGAGAACTATTTCCAATCAGAAATCTGTCGGAATTGGACTCTGATTGCCCCATCAATGCTTGTGCCGCAAGCGGCGTGTCTGCTGGTGATTCATTCATCAATCTCAACATCACGCCGCAGGGGCAGGCATCTGCCACTCGCATTCAACGCTTTGCTTGAGGGCGGGCCTGATTGGTTTGCTCGATCAGGTTGAAACTTTCTGATTTCTAGATCAGTGCGACGTTAGCGTTTTCACAGAGGCAAAAAAACCTGCCCAAAGGCAGGTTTTTTCGTTTGAGTTCGTACGCCCGCTGTGGGCACTACCGTCGGTTCTGTTTACGGAATCAACCAGAACATACCTGTCATCGTAGCGGCTTGGGCGATCGCTCCGCGAGCACTGATTGGCACAGGTGGCTTGATCCAAGGGGAGCAGTTGCCAGGGCGGTAATAGCCCAATGCATACTGACATTCTGAAGGACAATGAACACCCATCTTATAGGGCAGTACTGCGATATTCGCGAAGAAGTGTGCCGATTGGACAACCGGCTCAAGGATCGGTCCACGAGTGTGTCCATAGCGTTCCAGATTTACATCCTCAAAGTACAGCGGATGATGGCATAGGTTCGATGCTTTCCAAGTCATCGTTGAGGGGGTCCACTGTCGTGGTGTGTAGGCGACTTGTTCAATCAGGCATTCTTTGGGGAGTCCCCAATTGTCTGCGATATAGGCAATGTCACCTTCGCTGAGTTGGTTGATTGGCAACGCATCTTTTGAGCCATCGTTGGTCTCGATGACTGCTTTTTCGTAAGCCAAGTCGTTCAAACGTCCGGTGACAATGGCATTGCCATTTCGATCGTGCCACGTTCGGATCGCCTGCTTTTCATCAAACTCTTCCTTCAAGCTTTGGTATCGTTTCTCGTCCATTTCGTCCGGTCGATAAGGAGGACTGATGTCGAGGGAAACCTGATCGATTGTTTGAGAAGCGATCCGTTTGCGAAAGTCCTCGCAAGAAAACGGCAGATCTTCCAAAACGTCTCCACTTACCCCAAAACCTCGCCGTACCGTCTTGCCGCTATTGAGGCGTTCTTTGTCGATCTGATCCGCATTCCGAAGTTGCTCGCTGAACGGTCGAGAAGGTGGGGCTGTTTCGCCGCGTAATGACGGTGTGATTTCTGGAACAGGATCGTTCGTTTGCTTCTCTTGACTGGAAGGAGACCGCGCTTTCAAGATCTCGCCAAGCGATGCCCCAGCCTTGCCCGCAGTTGGATTGGCAGGTTCGGGATTGGCAGGGGCTGGATTGGCAGGGGCTGGATTGGCAGGCTTGGTCGGCAGGTGCAACGCGGGTGCTGCCCGCTGGGGCGGAGCTGGGATCGCTCCGGGAACCTCGGGTGCCAACTGCAGTGACTGCGAGGGAGCTGTGCGTTGAATGGCTGGTGGCGTTAGTTCAGCCTGGGGTTTCACCACTGGCGCTGCTGGGGTGACGGGGCCAGACGCTGCTGGGGTGACGGGAGCTGGTGGATCTGCCGAGGGCAACTCCAGCTGGGCAATGTTCGATCGCAAGCCATTGGCAGGACGCAACTCCAAGGGAGTGTTGTTCGCACTTCGGTTCCGCGGATGGTTCGGAGTATTGTCCTGAATGACTGCGGCTGAGGTTGTGTTGGGAAGACTCAGTGATGCAGCAGGTGTGCTGTCATTGAATGGATCCGCAAAGTAGTTGGGAGCCGAGTTTGTGTTCCGTGCAGCACGCTCGTTCCAAGCAGCCCGCTCAAGGCCCGAGGCAGCCCGCTCAAGGCCCGAGGCAGTAGCATTCGAAGGTTGGATCTTTGAGGCGGTGCGATCTCCCGACTGGCTGATTGAATGTAGCGTCGGAGC
>PAUV01000113.1 GCA_002712845.1 Rhodopirellula sp.
AGCACTGCATCCTTGGGCCATGCAATGGCCTCCAGACTGCAGTGGCTTCCAGACGATCACGCGCGGTCGATTCAGCATCGACCGCGTTTCTAATGTCGCAAGGAAAGTGCCTCCCCACGGCTCCGACGGTCGCAGCAAGCCTCAGCATCGATTTACCTGAGCACCGAGGCCAGAAGCTCGCAACACTGTATGATAGCAGGGCCGGTGCACGTCGACCTGCCCTCCAATTTCCGCTCCCAACCTATTATTTCTTGCTGATGAACGAATTGAAAATGCCACAACGAGCTATGGTTCTTTTGTTTGTCTTGGCCGGCTTTACTGTTGCCAAGTGTTCAACCGCGTTTGCTGCGGACCGCCCCAACATCGTCTGGATTGTTTCCGAAGACAATTCAATTCATTACTTGGAACATTTCTTTGAGGGAGGCGCACCAGCCCCCAATATCGAGGCAATGGCGACTCACGGCCTGACATTCAACAATGCTTTTTCGAACGCCCCTGTCTGCTCCGTTGCCCGCACTACACTCGCAACAGCATGCTATGGCCCGAGAATCGGAACCCAGTTCCATCGCAGATACGCCATGGCACCAATGCCCCAAGGTCTGCGGATGTTCCCTGCTTACCTCCGCGACGCGGGATACTACACGACCAACAACAGCAAGAAGGACTACAACGCCGTGGAAGGCAAAGGTGTTTGGGATGCTTCGTCCCGGAATGCTTCATGGAGAAATCGCCCGAAACAGGACCAGCCCTTCTTCCACATGCAATCACACGCGCAGTCACACGAAGGAAGTCTGCATTTCAATCGCGCAGTCTTTGAAAACGACAAGACAAAAACTGATCCAAACAGTATCAAACTTGCAGACTACCACCCCGACACGCCATTATTTCGCTACACGCATGCCCGCTATCACGATCGAATGCTTGACATCGATGCGATTGTGGGAAAAACCGTCCAGCAACTGCGAGAGGACGGGGTACTGGAAGACACCTTCATCTTTTACTTTGGTGATCATGGTGGCGTGCTTCCTCGCAGCAAGGGCTATATCTACGAATCGGGACTGCATGTTCCGCTTGTCGTCCGAGTTCCTGAAAACTTCAAGCATTTAACGCCGGCTACGAACGGCACACGACTAGACGGCTTTGTCAGCTTCATCGACTTTGGTCCGACCACCTTGCACCTGGCAGGTGTCAAAGTTCCATCTCAGGTAGATGGCAAAGCGTTCCTCGGCAAGAACATTTCGGAGTCAGCCATCAATGCTCGGGATGAATCATTTGGCTATGCCGATCGATTTGATGAAAAATATGATTTCATTCGCTCGATCCGAAAAGGGAAATACCAATACATTCGCAACTACCAGCCGTACCTGCCGGATGGATTGAACAACAACTATCGATACAAAAATCTGGCGTTCGTTGAATGGCGTGATTTATATAACGCCGGAAAACTGACGGGAGCAGCAAAGCAGTTCTTTGACTCAAAGCCATCAGAAATGCTGTTTGACTGTGAAACGGATCCGCATCAGATCAAGAATCTGGCAAATGATCCCAAGTACGCCAAAGTGTTGCGCGAACTTCGCGAAAGACTTCAACAAACCGTCAAAGGCTTGCCTGACCTGAGTTTTTACCCCGAAAGCTATCTTGCCGAAAATGCGATGCAAAACCCGGTCGCGTTTGGGCAACAACACAAGCAGGAAATCGCTGAGCTCGTTGACATTGCGGATCTTTCTCTAATTCCCTTCAAACAAGCCAAACCCGCGCTGCTGGCGGCAATAGCCTCTGACGACTCGATGAAACGCTATTGGGCTGCCATGACCTGCACGGCCTTTGCTGCGGACGCCGCAGAAATAGCAGCGAATGTGAAACCTTTGTTGAAAGATGAGGCATTGATCGTTCGCATGAGAGCAGCCGAGTTTCTGGGCAGAATTGGAGAGATCAATCCCCAAGACACACTGACACAAATTGTCAACACAACCCAGAATTCAGTCGAAGCCACTGAAGCTCTGAACTCGGTTGTCTGGTTCAAAGATTTCTTCAACGGTAAATATCCTGTCAAACGCTCAGACTTCAATCCGGTAAGCAACGGAGCGGATGTCGATGATCGCCTGAACTACATCAACGGTATTCCCTATCCACCCAAGGCCGGAAAAGGCAATGGTCGGAAGAAGCGTACCGCAAAGAACCAGAAGAATTGAACGCTGACAACGCTGCGTTCGCCCGGAACTCGACCCAACACAATTCTCAGACAGCATTACCATCAGAATGATTCAACGAGCACGCGCCGTGAATAGTTACACCTTACCGATGATGATCACACAAACGCTGGCGGCAACTTGCTGCATGTTGAGCGGAGTCGCTGCCTGTTTCGTCTTACCGCAGGTATGTGCGGCAGCGGAGGCAACTGAACAAGATATCGATACACGCCCCAACATTGTGGTCTTGATTGCAGACGATTGGTCATGGCCTCACGCCAGCGTGCTAGGCTCAAAATCGGTCAAGACACCGTACTTCGATCGCGTCGCGAACGAAGGAACGCTGTTTGAGAATGCCTTTGTGTCGACACCCTCATGCACACCAAGTCGGCTCAGCATACTCACTGGCCAACATCATTGGCGTCTGCAGGAAGGCGATAGTCTGGGCGGATCATTACGAGAGTCATACCCTGTCTACACCGAATTGCTTCAACAGTCCGGTTACCAGGTTGGTCGCTATGGAAAAGGGGTTTGGCCCAGCAAGCACACGTTTAGAAATCGGGATTCATTTGGAGAACGATATCGTTCCTTTGACGACTTCCTGAAACAACGCGAAGCAGGACAACCATTCTGTTTTTGGTACGGTGGCCGTGAACCGCATCGCCCTTATGAAGCAGGCCTCGGCAAGAAGACCGGCATTAAACTGGCGAATATCAAAGTCCCCGCGTGCCTGCCCGATAACCCGATCGTGCGAAATGATCTCGCTGACTACATGGCTCAGGTACAGCGATTCGACGATCAGGTTGGTGATATCATTCAACGCCTTGAAGCGATGAATGAGCTCGACAATACCATCGTGGTCGTTACCAGCGATAACGGGATGCCCTTCCCTCGTTGCAAGGCAACTTTGTACGACATGGGCACACGTGTGCCGTTGGCAATCCGCTGGGGTAAAACGCAGCCGCATACGGTGACTGACTTTGTCAGCCTGTGTGACCTGGCACCTACCTTTCTAAACGCAGCAAACAGGAGCGTGCCGCAGCAAATGACGGGAAAAACGCTGCTGCCACAGATCAAAGCTACACAAAATGGCCAAATCGATCCGAACCGCACGTTCGCCCTTAGCGGTTTGGAAAAACATGTTTACCCCTACCCTGCCCGATCATTAAGAACCGCAGACTTTCTCTACATTTCGAATTGGAATTCAGCTGATTGGGAGACCGGGGTCGTCGAGGGACGGAATCCTGAATACGATTTTTCGGAATTACCTTGGCCGACAGAACCGGGAGCTTTTTCATACAACATCGACCCGTCGCCAACCAAACAATATCTGCGACTGAACCCTGAAACAGCCAAGCGTTTTGCGAACTTGGCATTTTCTCAAAAGCCCCCCGAAGAACTCTATGATCTAAAACGTGACCCGCAACAATTGACCAACTTGGCTAATTCACCCGAGTACGCACGAGCACAAAATCTTCTCCGTCGAAAATTGACTGCCGAGTTGATCCGCAGCAATGATCCTCGTACACGCATCAAAGGTTATCGCAACCGAAGCCTCGTGGGTTGGCCCATCCGCATCAGCCGTGAACTGCGAGACTCGCAACCCGAAAAGACCGCAACGGCACTCAAGCTGATCAAGCAGCAACTTCAGCACCTGACCTATATTCTCCCTGCAGAATCTCTCGCGATCATTCGAGACGTTCCGATCTGGCTTTCACCACCTTATGACGGAGTTCGTCCAACAGCTGAATACCATCCTGGTGCTGACTGGTTACAACAACAGGGTCGCAGACCTGAATTGGTTGAATGCGTAGAACTGACCAATATCGACATCTTCGCCCGTGAATACAGACGCATGCCCATGCTCATGCTGCATGAACTGGCACATGCTTACCACCACCAGTTCCTGGGTTTTGAGCATCCCGGAATCAATCAGGCTTACGAGCAAGCAAAGGCCAGCGGTAGCTATGAGTCAATTCTACGCGGCAACGGAAGACTTGAACGCGCCTATGGCCTGAACAATTCACGGGAGTACTTTGCCGAAACCACCGAAGCATTTTTTGGAACCAATGATTTCTATCCATTCGTTCGTGCAGAATTACACCAGCACGATCCTCGAATGGAAAAGACCCTGGCTCAAGCCTGGAAGCCGACCAACCCGCTGGCTCATGCTGGGACCCCAACCCGAGTGGCGGCCTTGACCCCGCGTGCCGCTGCCATTGCAGCACCTGCCCCCCCCAAAGAACCGCAGGTGACCGACTACAAGGTCACCGACATTCCCGAAGCACTGGAACTGGATCCATTTTACAGGAAGTACATACACGCCTCTGGCTATCCCATTGTTTCATCGGGAGCGGTAAACGACTACGCACTGAAAGAAGCCGCGTTCCTTGTCGACATGATGCTAAAAAAACGTCCCGACATTCGGCAGGCGATGATCGACAGTGGATCCCGCATGATCGTGATCGGCCACAACGAGTTCACTTCAGACATTCCTGAATACAAACACTTGCGTCCGAAAGATTTCTGGGATGCACGAGCGAGAGGTTTGGGGGGATCCCGTCAGGACGCTGTCTGCTCCTGTGCAGAAGAAAACGTACTTGCGTTTCCTGGAGATCCCTACTCGACCGAAAACATCCTGATTCACGAATTTGCGCACAACATTCACTTGCGTGGCTTAGTGAATCTGGACCCCACCTTTGATGACCGTCTACGCAAGTGTTATGACGAAGCGATGAAAAACGATCTTTGGCAATCCAAGTACGCATCCACCAATCATGCAGAATATTTTGCTGAAGGTGTGCAATCATGGTTCAACAACAATCGTCCACCCGATCACGACCACAACCACGTGGACACTAGAAAAGAGTTGATCGAATATGACCCTGGCCTGGCTGCCATTTGCAGAGAGGTCTTTGGTGCAACTGAATTGGCTTATACAAAGCCACAACAAAGGCTGAAGGGCCACATGCAGGGTTATGATCCCAAAAAGGCCCCCACATTCAAATGGCCCGCGCGACTGAACAAAACAAAACAAAAGATCCGCGACGACATCAAGAAACAGGGCGATGAACGCGAAAAGCCCTACAAAAACTAGTCGTGTGCCCCACGAGCAAGCGAAGGGGGTGGTTACACTGTTTCAAGCACCTGCATTGCTTAACGCATCCAAGCAACTCGCCCCTGCAAGCCAAAGCGTCAACGCAGTTACCTGCTCTTGCCTACAGATTCGGTAGATCCTTTGAATTACCCTCTTTCCTGCTTCCAGCTGGCGGCGTTTCTTGTATTCACGCTGCCCGCTACGCTCAGCAAAGCTGACGAACCGAAAACCAGTTTGGCAGCTTCGGCTGCGCCGCCCAACGTGTTGTTCATTGCCGTTGATGATCTGAATGACTGGATCGGTTGCCTGAAAGGGCACCCGCAAACACTTACCCCCAACATCGATCGGCTAGCGGCTTCAGGAACATTGTTCACGAATGCGCACTGCCCCGCTCCCGCTTGCAACCCGTCGCGGTCAGCAATCATGACCGGCATTGCGCCCAACCAATCTGGGCTGTACGACAACCGGCAAAAGATGCGGGAGATACTTCCTACTGCTGACCTGATGCCCAAGCATTTTTCACGCAATGGCTACCATTCACTAGGTTCAGGCAAAATCCTGCACTACTTCATTGATGCGCAATCATGGGACGATTACTACCCTGCCAAAGAAAGTGAGAATCCATTTCCGCGAACGCTGTACCCAAAACAGCGTCCCGTCAACTTGAGCCGCGGTGGTCCTTGGCAATATGTCGAAACTGACTGGGCAGCGTTGGATGCCACCGATGAAGAGTATGGCGGTGACTGGCTGGTGTCCAAGTGGGTTTCAGAGCAACTAGCGGAACAGCATCAAAAACCATTCTTCCTTGCGTGTGGTATCTACCGTCCTCATGAACCCTGGTTCGTCCCTCGACCTTACTTTGACAAGTTTCCCCTCGCCCAAATCCAACTGCCGCCGGGCTACCGGGCGGATGATCTTGATGATCTACCAACGGCAGGTCGCAGACGTGGTCCCAACCGGTACTTTGAACACATCCAAGCGGAGAACCAGTGGAAGCAGGGAATTCAGGGCTACTTGGCTTCCATCGCATTTGCGGATGCCATGGTCGGACGAGTGATCGATGCTTTGGAATCTGGTCCCAACGCTGACAATACGATTGTTGTCCTATGGAGTGATCACGGATGGCATTTAGGTGAGAAGCAACACTGGCAAAAATTCACAGGATGGAGAGTCTGCACAAGAGTCCCACTAATCATTCGAGCCCCGGAAGGCTGCCCCGGGCTAACTGCTGGAACCGTTGCCGGCACAAAGTGCGACCAACCGGTGAACCTGCTGAGTCTGTTTCCTACACTGACCGATCTCAGCGGCATCCCCGAAAGCAGCCAAGCCGATGCGCCAAGTCTTCTTCCGCTGCTTGAAGACTCGCAAGCTGACTGGTCACATGTCTCAACCACCTACTTGAACCGCCCAGAAGACTACAGCATCAGCGATCATGACTGGCGATACATCCATTACAAAGACGACAGTGAAGAACTGTATCAAATCAGTTCCGATCCACATGAATGGAACAACCTTGCTACGGATCCTCAGCACCTATCGCGTTTGCGGTACTTTCGCTCTCGTGCGCCCAAAGGTTTTCATGAATACGTGCCTATCAGTATCAATGCGATGCCGAAACTTCAATGGAATACGATCACCCAGGAAATGGCTCCTCCATCCAAGCCTGATGGACAGCCTTTCGATTGCTACTTTGTAAATCGCAGAACAGACGAGCTTGAGTTGTTCTGGATCAGCCCCGCGGGCAAGCCACAGAGCTACGGAATCCTGTCCCCCAATGTTCCCAAACGCCAAAATACGCGGCCCGGAGCTGTTTGGATGGTAGCTGACCAAGAGGGGCAGAACTTGGGATTTTTCAGGATAGGCGACCGGGGTTCACGAGCCATTGTCCCAGCAGTACCCCAAACCCAACTTGCTCCGAAAAAGTAGCCAAGCCCACCGCTGAACACTTGGCCAGACCGATCGGACAGAATCTGCGGACGGCCAAGCTGTCCGCACGTCCCGGCACCCTGCCTGAAAGATGCGTTTGAACGCAGGAAATCAAGGCCAACAGATTTTCAACCAACAGCAGAACGAGGCTCGGCTAGGCCTAAACACCTTCCCCAAAGCTTGGAAAACTGAACCTGTTTCGCAGCATTTCGTATTATACTTCTCGCTTACACATCATCGAAGCTTGGGTCAAAAAGGCCCGTTACACCACGACCTGCCCCGTATGAACACCCTGATGCGCAGCCTACTACTCGCCTTATGTTTCCTCGGTACTGTCACTCTCGTTTCTGCTGAAGAGCGGATTTGTCGCTATTGCGAAGAGGGGCGAAGTCATCTCCTGCCGCTCGGGCTCGACCTGCAAGGAAAGTTTCACTATGCCCCAGATCGTCAGGTTGACGTCAAGCACATCAAACTGGACGTCACTCCTGACTTTGTGAAACGAACCGTCAGTGGATCTGTCAGCATCACAGCACAACCAATTGCCAAGCCAGTCGAATTGCTGAATTTGGATGCAAAGGACATCACTGTCAAAAAAGTCACTTGTGAGCAAGCGGCTGTCAAAGACTTTGTTTCAACACGCGAGTCGCTACAAATCCTGTTCGCACAACCTGTTCAGGTTGATACCGAATTCACCGTTGTGATCGAGTACGCGGCGCAGCCCAATGCTGGGCTTTACTTTCGGACGCCAGCGATGGGATATCCGGAGACCGACACCCATATCTGGACTCAGGGTGAAACACACGAAGCTCGCCACTGGTTCCCGTGTTTCGATTACCCCAATGAGCGTTCCTCAACCGAGGTGATTTGCCATGTCCCCAAAGACATGACGGTACTCAGCAACGGCGTGAAGAAGGGTGAATCCATCGATGCAAGCGGACTCAAGGCGGTGCGATGGTATCACGAGAAACCGCATGCCAACTACTTG
Source organism: Rhodopirellula sp. (assembly GCA_002712845.1). The sequence continues at coordinate 8,198 of PAUV01000113.1, forward strand.
ATCTGCTTGGTAGCTGGCCACCTCGAAGGTCTGGAAAAGCGTCATCGAAACGTTCCCCTGGGTTTCTACACACAACCTTCTCTTGCCAAATACGCCGCCAACTCGTTTCGCGACACTCCCGATATCATGGCGTTCTTTGAAGAAGAAATAGGAGTTGAATTTCCATGGCCCAAGTATGACCAGGTCACGATCCTCGACTTCACTGCTGGTGGCATGGAGAACACCACCCTGACCACCCTCACCGACGGGACCATCTTTGCAGAAGCAACTGAAAACATCCGCACCACCCGTGGTCTCGATGCCCACGAACTGGCGCATCAATGGTTTGGTGACTATGTCACGTGCAAAGACTGGAGCCACCTTTGGCTGAACGAAGGCTTTGCCACGTACTACACACATCTGTATGAGGGCCACAAGTTCGGCCGCGATGCAATGCTTTATGGCCTGTACCGTGATGCATCGGGTCGGATTTTGACTCAGGGCAAGGACAAGAAACCCATTGTCTACAACGGCTACAAGAATCCGATGGAGCAATTTGATTATCGCTCCTACCCAAAAGGCAGTTGGGTGTTGCACATGCTTCGCTCTCAATTGGGTGAAGACCTGTATCGCAAATGCATCAAGTCCTATCTTGAGAAGCACGCTCTCACTAGTGTTGTATCAGACGATCTGCGACAGGTGATCGAACAACACTCAGGCCGGCCAATGGATCGTTTCTTTGATCAATGGCTGTACCATGCTCGACACCCTGACCTGAAGATCAGCTACAAGTGGATGCCAAAACAGAACCTTGCAAAAGTCAACATCAAGCAGACACAAACGCTGGATGATGATGTTTTGCAATTCCACTTCCCAACAAAACTGCGATTCATCGCCGATGGGATGTTGGTCGACTACCCCATCAACGTCACTAAGATTGAAGAGGACTTCTACGTCCCACTCGACAAGCAACCGGCGATCGTCAGATTTGACCCCGAATACAGCGTGCTGGCGAATGTTTCGTTCGACAAACCGAATGGGATGTTAAAAAAGCAGCTTGAAAACAACAACGACATGGTTGGTCGCCTGCTGGCGTGCAAACTCTTGGAAACGCGTAAGACGCACGAGTCGGTCGAGTTACTGACCAATGCCTTGAAGAATGATTCTTTTTATGGGGTACGCATCGCCGCTGCATCTGCGTTGGCCAAGCACGAGTCAGATGAGTCTCTTGAAGTCTTAGCCGATAACTGGAAAACGCAAACAGACGCCCGCGTTCGCTCTGCCGTGGTTGAGAAGCTAACAAACCGCTATCGGGATGAAACACCCGCGTTGATCCAAAGCGTGCTCGAAAATGAGAAAAACCCCGCTATCCTCGCAAATGCAATTCGCGGGCTGGGCAGATTCCATGGACCAACCACACACGAGGCTCTGCTCAAATTCCTGAACACGAAATCGTTTCGAAATGAGTTGGCCGTTGCCGCCATGTCAGCAATCCGTCAACTGGATGATGATGATTTACAACCTGCCGTCTTTAAGTCACTTCGCGAAAATGCAAAACAATTCCGCTCACGTGATTACGGTCGTGGCCTCGAAACACTTGCCCACACAAGTCGCCGATTGAAAGATCGCAGCGAAGTCCGGCAATTCCTTACCGAACATCTTGATCACCCCAAGGCCAGCATTCAGGCAGCAGCCGTCCAAGCATTGGGAACCCTCGGCGACCCCAAAGCGATCACAATCCTTGAATCGGTCAGTCAGTCGGAAAACGAGCGGATCTCACGTCCGGCACAGCAGGCCGTGTCGAAACTGCGTGAAGTGAAACCTACAACGCCAAAAGAGATTCTCGAGTTACGAAAAGAAATTGCTGAGGTTAAAAAAGAGAGTGATAAACTTAAAACGGAACTCAAAACACTCCGCGAACAAGTAGAAGCCAAATAACACCTCGCATTCCAGGCACCTGGCAAGCCTACGTGCCGCGCGTTTGCGAAGTATTTTAATCACCCAATGATTTCCTCCGGGCTGTTGAATTAAAATGCTTTGCAACCAAATGCTTTGCAACCAACGGAGCAGTAATCGTGTGACCAGCGTCACAAGGGGTCTGCTTCCGCTAACCCATGTTTTTCACTGGCATCAGTCATTCCCATGTGGCTGACTCCATTCCTTTCATAATGCTTATACGGATTCGTGTTCATGCAACGATTTCTCGCTGCTCCACTGCTGTTGTTCCTGTACCTTCCGATTCTGCATGCAGCAGACCCTGTTGTTCCCGTTTTCAAGGATGGCGAGGCGCAAATTGTTGAAGGTTTCAAAGATTCAGACTTCTGGATCAGACACGACCTGTGGGTCGAAACTGAATTCGACACGGATGGAGATGGAAACCTGGATCGCATGCATGTCAGCGTGACGCGTCCCCGACAAACCGACACCGAAGGTTTGAAGCTACCCGTGGTTTATGTTTCCAGCCCATATTTCGCGGGCACCGGCTCAACGGCGGCCGAACATTTCTGGGACCCAAAACAGGAACTTGGCACTGAGCCACCTGAACGAACTCACGGCCCGGGAGTGGTGCGAAAAGGAAAGCGTCCGATCATCTCAAGAACCCACCTCGATCAGTGGGTACCGCGAGGTTACATCGTCGTCCACTCGTCCTCACCTGGCACCGGACTATCTCAAGGTTGCCCCACCGTCGGTGGTGATAACGAATCGCTGGCCCCCAAGGCAGTCGTCGACTGGCTTTGCGGAAGAGCAAAAGGCTTCACTGAACCGACAGGTGGCGAACCAGTCAAAGCGTTCTGGTCAACAGGCAAGGTAGGCATGACAGGAACGTCGTACAACGGCACCATCCCGTTGGCTGCCGCAACCACCGGTGTCGAAGGCCTTGAGGCAATCATTCCGATCGCTCCCAACACTTCGTACTACCACTACTATCGATCCAATGGCCTGATCCGACACCCTGGTGGGTTTATCGGGGAAGACATCGATGCTCTCTATGACTTCATTCATAGTGGTGATGAATCAAATCGGGAGTTTTGTGACTGTAACGTTCGTGACAAGGAGATGGCGGAAGGGTTTGACCGGGTCAACGGAGACTACAACGATTTCTGGGCCGGTCGTGATTACCTGAACGATCTTGAACCACTCAAAGCAGCCGTTTTAATGGCCCACGCCTTCAACGACTGGAATGTCGTTCCAGAACACAGCGTCCGCATTTACGAGGCACTCAAGAAAAAGGGAGTCCCCACACAGGCTTTCTTTCACCAAGGTGGTCACGGTGGCCCACCCCCTATGAAAATGATGAATCGATGGTTCACTCGATATCTGCATGGTGTAGAAAACAAGGTTGAAGACGATCCCAAGTCATGGATCGTCCGAGAGAACAAAGAACGCGACAAGCCCACGTCGTACCCGGAATATCCGCACCCGGAAGCAGCCGCTGTGACTATGCATCTGGGGCAGACCACGACGAAGGGTGGACGTGGAGACTTGACGACAACTGCAACCACTAAACAGGGCAAGGAAACACTGATTGATAATTATTCCTTCAGTGGTGCGACCTTGGCAAAAGCCGAAAGAACTGACCACCGGTTGATGTTCGTGACGCCCACCTTGCAACAACCAGTGCATATCTCAGGAACACCACAAATCAAGATTCGCCTGGCCTGTGATAAGCCCGCCGCGAACCTTTCAGTGTGGGTAGTTTCACTGCCCTGGAATGATAATCGCAACGCGAAAATCACTGACAATATCATCACCCGTGGTTGGGCAGATCCACAGAACTATCGATCGATCACTGAAAGTGAACCGCTTGAACCAGGTCGCTTCTATGAGATGTCTTTCGATCTACAACCAGATGACCAAGTGATTCCGGCTGGCCAACAAATCGGCTTGATGATCTTTTCAAGCGACCGTGAATTCACACTCCACCCGGAACCTGGCACCCAATTGACCATTGATCTGGATGCAACATCGCTGGCACTACCGGTACTGGGTGGAAAAGAAAAGCTGGAAGCAGCATTTCGTGAGAAAAGCAAAAAGAAAAAGAAGTGATTTCGGCGAGAGTCGCAAACTGCTCACGCCAGAATTATCTGGCGTTGAACAAGATGCGTGGTGCTCTCGAGGTTTCTGAGCAAGCCTCCAGAGCACGGGCCTCCAGAGCACGGGCCTCCAGAGCACGGGCCTCCAGAGCACGGGCCTCCAGAGCACGGGCCTCCAGAGCACGGGCCTCCAGAG
>PAUV01000107.1 GCA_002712845.1 Rhodopirellula sp.
GATGTAGCAGACAACTGGGCAGAGTCCCTAGATGAACTGGCCCTGAGTCAACTGGGTCAGGATCAACTGGGTCAGGATCAACTGGCCCTGAATTAAGGGGGCCACTATCAAAACTGGCTCACCCTCAGTCTCGCTACGGCTCACTGCTCAATCGAGGGCACTCAGCCCATGCTGCTCGATCTTCAAAACCTTCTCGAGTCGTCTGGCATGTCGTTCTTGCGGCACATAACGAGCTTGCAAGAACGAGTCGATAATTTCGAATGCCAACTCCGAGCCGATGATCCTTCCCCCAATGCACAGTACATTCATATCATCGTGCTCAACCCCTTGATGAGCCGAGTAGGTATCGTGACAAACCGCGGCTCGGATGCCGGGAATTTTATTGGCCGCCACACTCACTCCCACACCACTCCCACAAACCACGATGCCACGATCTGCCCGTCCTTCAATGATTTCTTTGGCAACCGCGACAGCAAAGTCCGGATAGTCACAACTCTCGCTGCTGTTGGTACCACAGTCAGTCAGCGAGACAGATGTTCCATTGAGTCGCTCAGCGACAACCTGCTTGAGTGGGAATCCTGCATGATCACCACCGAGAGCAATACGCAGAGAAGTTGATCCGGACATGAATTGCTGAAAAGAAAGCGGGGAGTTCTGGGAAATGCTCAGGCATTGTTACGTTTCCTTGCCCCATCTGCACCCCGGGGACAAGCTTTGAACTTGCAGACAGCCCCGGAAATCAGTGGACTACCTGAAATCACAAACACAAATGAGCCGTTTTCGGTGATTTTTCAACATGACCGCGTGAATTTGCACATCAGTCGCTGACTGTCGGCTTGCATGATTCGGCACAGCGCTGCTTCGATTGAGGTGAACTTACCCACTCGAAATTGCATTTCCCGGGCAATTTTCCGCAATGGGCTGTGGCGAAGAAACGATAACTTTGAAGGGGTTAGCGTGAAGACGGAGTAAACGGCTCGGCTGATTTCCCGAGAAGCTCGCCCCCAACCCATGCAGCTCACATCCTGATGTTTCTGCGGCAAGACTGCGAAACCAGCAAGTGATGTCGGGATACTCGGGTTCACCGGCAGAGCTCGAAATTCGAACTGGGATGACTTGGTTCAGCGGACAGCAAGCAGGTTGGCAGGATGAGCAAGACCAATAAATGACAGCAAACTGGTGACTTAGCTGTTGTGACGATTTTTGGGCTTTGATACCTTACCGGGCTGGTTACCTGACGTTGGGTCACGTAAATACGACCAATTCTTACACTAACCCCCGAGACGTCGAGCGACTGGGTCGTCAGTCAGCTCCGCTCACCTCTGGAAAAACAAATGGTTAATCGCAACCTGATCCGAAGCCTGGACGACGACGATATCGTCAATGAACTGGCAGTTTTGGCCCCTGAAGAAGAAGCAGACGAGTGGCTGCTGGACTGGCTGGAACAAGATCAACAAGACTACGCCCAAGGCGAAATCGTCGATGGCCGGATCGTTGAAGTCAACGATGAATGGGCCTTGATCGACGTCGGCTTTAAGAGTGAAGGCACCGTCAGCCTCAATGAATGGGGCCCCGAAGAGGAAAAGCCAGTCGTCGGCACGACTGTGAAAGTCCTGATCGAAGAGATGGAGGACGAACTTGGGGCCGCTGATGACCCCTATGGAATGATCTCGCTGAGCAAGAGCAAAGCCGAAAAGATCATCGAGTGGGAAAAGATCATCGGAGAGATCAGCGAGGGCCAAGTGGTCACCGGTACGGTCATCCGAAAGATCAAAGGTGGTTTGCTGGTCGACATTGGTGTCAACGTTTTCCTACCCGGCAGTCAGGTCGACATTCGTCGCCCAGGCGACATCGGCGATTTCATTGGCCGCGTCATCCAAGCCGAGGTGCTGAAGATCGACGATACTCGTCGAAATATCGTCATCAGCCGTCGATCACTCATCGAACGCCAGCGCGAAGAAGATCGTGCTTACCTGATGAAAGAACTGGAAGTCGGGCAAATCCGCAAAGGTATCGTCAAGAACATCGCCGACTTCGGTGCGTTCGTCGACCTTGGCGGCATCGATGGCTTGCTGCATATCACGGACATGGCTTGGGAGCGAATTGGGCACCCAACCGAAATGGTCTCCATCGACCAGGAAATCGAAGTCAAAGTGCTTCATATCGACCGGGAAAAGCAGAAGATCGCTCTCGGCTTGAAGCAGAAAGACCGCAACCCGTGGGAAAACATCGAGTCCAAGTACCCTGTCAGCTCCGATCACAAAGGCGAAGTTGTCAATGTGATGAGCTACGGTGCCTTCGTCAAACTCGAGCCTGGCATCGAGGGTCTGGTACACATCAGTGAGATGAGCTGGACAAAACGCGTCAATCACCCAAGCGAATTGGTCAACATCGGCGACGAAATCGATGTCAAAATCTTGGGTGTTGACCCTGAAGGTCAGCAACTGTCCTTGGGTATGAAACAGACCCAGAAGAACCCATGGGACGAAGTGATCGATCGCTATCCAGAGGGGCAAGACGTCACCGGCAAGGTGCGAAACCTTACCAATTATGGTGCTTTCATCGAACTGGAAGAGGGCATCGACGGCTTGCTGCACGTCAGCGACATGTCTTGGACACGAAAGATTGGTCACCCCAGCGAATTGCTGGAAAAAGGCCAGGAAATCAAGTGTCGCGTGCTTAGCGTCGACGAATCACGACGTCGTATCGCACTGGGCCTCAAGCAGCTCGATAACGACCCATGGGATGGCGACATTCCTGATAAGTATCAGCCCGGACAACTCGTCAAAGGCTCCGTCACGAAGATCACCAACTTTGGTGTCTTCATCGGATTGGAAGACGGACTGGAAGGCTTGTTGCACATCAGTGAATTGGCCGAACACAAAGTCGAAGACCCCGAAGAAGTCGTCAAGGTTGGCCAAGAACTGGAAGTCAAAGTACTTCGCGTGGACACAGACGAGCGGAAAATCGGACTGTCACTCAAACGAGTGGATTGGGGTGAGGAACAGGAACGTGCTGCCGCTGAGGCGGAAGCCGCAGAAGCCGGTGGTAGCATGCCAAGCGTGGACGGCGATCTGAAAGGTGGCCTCGGCTCTGGCGAAGGACCACTGATCCCAACCAGCGAATGAGACAACTCATTTGAAGTGCGTTGAAACCAACGAGCCAGTCCCGCATTTGCGGGGCTGGCTTTTTTCGTGGCCAACCAGTCACAACCCTGGCCTCGAACAACCTCTCCACGACCTCGTCGCCAAGGCCACAAGTGTGAAAAAAAGCCAACAGTGAACAAGGAGTGACTCGCCCGTTTCCGTACCTGATGACACCCCCTTATGGTGACCAACCAGAATAGCAATTGAATGCTAGCAATCAGTGACGCTACGGCAATAAAAAAATCCGCCACGTGTATTCACGCGGCGGATTGAGTCGATCAAAATATTTTGTTCGCTGTGGGTCAAACCAGATTCTTCCGCACTGCCCAAACAGCAGCTTGCGTTCGATCACTCACCCCAATTTTGCGGAGAATATGCTGAACGTGCTCTTTGACCGTTTCGTAACTGATCCCCAGCATTTTGGCGATCTCCTTGTTGGTCAATCCAAGAGCCATCTGCCTTAGCACTTCGCTTTCGCGCTGCGTCAGCGGGACCTCAATGTCTTGGCTAAGCCGTGGGGTCGCCAACGCCCCTGTCACGCGACGTAGCTCTTCCCTTGTCCAAGCGGACTCACCAGCGACAGCGGTCTGTAGTGCTTCGACTAACCTCTCACGTGAGGCAGACTTCAACACATACCCTGATGCTCCCAAAGCGACAGCCCGAGCGATGTAGGTTGGGTTGTCATACGCAGAGAACAGCACGATGGGCAAATCCGGGTGATCGAGCTTCATTCGCCCCAAGGCATTCAAGCCATCACCACCCTCCATACGAATGTCCATCAAGACAACATCAGGAGTGGCAGTCTCAATAGCAGCGAGTGCTTCGGCTGCTGACGCTGCCTGCCCGACGATCTCGAGGTCTGTCATCTCTAACATCGAGTGTAGCCCGAGCCGGATAACTTCATGATCATCAACAATCAGTAGATTCTTGCTCATCGTAATTCCTATGAGTAGGACGCCGGTTCGTGGCCATCACCTGAATCCAATGCTGAAGATAAGAAGCGAACCGATTAGAACACTTTAATGCCAAGCTAGCTTCGCGAGGCTGGGTTGGCGAGCAGGCCCACGCCCACCGTTCGGGCTATCAGCCTCTCCCCACCCACAGGTCATAATAGCGTAAATAGTGCAGGACCACCCCGCTAATTTGCTGAAACGGCAGATTCCTAGTGCACCAATCGGTCGCTGAGTGAAAATTAATCCAACGGGAACTACCAACGCTGACGCAGCGTTACAAATCCTTACAAACCAAGCTATCAATGATGCATGAAAGCACCCGCCGGGGAGTCAATCGTGCAAAATAACAGCGACGATGAAGTCGACAATTTCGAAACGCGTTAGTCACTTGAAAACTTCCACGCCAAAAAAGCAGAGTGACGATTTTCCACCGACAGAAAGCGGCTAGTCAAAGCGGGCAGCCAAGGAAACTGAAATGGCGAAGGATACTGAAATGATTGCTCTTCGATGCCACGAACGCCCGTGACAAGATTGGCCGTCATCCGAGCCCGTCATCCGCGATCCGTTGCATTAGCTGGTCGATGCGTTTGAACTTGCCATCCGTTTTGCTGCCACCATCTCGTGGTATTGCAGGCGGAGATTTTTGAGCCAAAAAATGAGGTAGATATTGGCCACAATGGAAATCAGCAACAGTCCGTTGAACAGCGGCTGAGTTGTGACTGATTCTGTTTCGATCACCTGAGTTTCAGTGATGCTGGGTATGCTGCCCGTGGCCGAGGCTAGCGTAGCCCCACCAGTCTGATTTGGTTTTCCATTGCTTGTGGAATGACTAAATCTTGATGGTCCCGCATTTTGCATGTTCGTGTCGCTGCGGATCGCCGTATTCCCAGCCCCAGCGTGTGGGCGAACATTGGTCATGTGGGTCGCTGTTTGGTTTGTGAATGAACCACCGAAGCCTGGTGCTCCGGTCGCTTGGTCCTGCTGGTTGAGTCGTTGACCATGATTCATTCGAGGAGCAGTAGCGATGCGTTGCCCCGTGCGATCAACGGGCTGACCAAAAGCATCCACCGACCATGCACCAGCAGCCACCTGTGCGGCCGACAGTCGAGCGTCAGGTCGCGATGAAGAGAAACCTGAGGGAGCACCGGATGCAGCCGCTGGATAGGCAGCTGTAGACGGTTGACTGAAAGTTGCCGAAGGATTCGCACCGAAGCGACCGATTGGCGGTTGTCCGACAGGCACACCTGCGACAGCCTGCCCCGATGACGTAGAACGCATTGAATTCAAATTGTTCGCAGTGGTTGCTTCACGGGCAGGGCGAGACGTGTTGGAGCCAACCCCGAAACTGGTCGCAGCGTTGGGGTTTGCAGTCTGGTTTCTACTAAAAATACTGTCCGTCGTAGGCACGTGTACAAATCCTGGTGTGCCGGAATTTGTTGTTGATTGTGGCACAGTCGAGTAGGCAGATTGAGCCGTGCGACCGGCAGTCGCTGTTGTTAGTCCACTAGGTGTTCGCCCAAAGGTATCCGTTGGCAACAAGGGACTCGTCCCTGTAGTAGGCGCCCCTGCGCTACGTAGTCCTGACGCTGCAGGCCCCGAGTTGGCACCAAAAGCTGAAGGGTTTGATGCTGTCGCTGCTGGAGCCGTTGTGGGCAGAGGAAACTGCCCCCAGTTGGTAGCTCGAGTCGGAGTGTCACGCGTTGAAACCGGGGGAGCTGCTCGTGTAGAAGTGGCAGCCGTTGTATTTGCAGAAGTGGACCCCGTAAACGGTGGAACGGGGAATGACGGTGGGCTTGCTGCCGTCGTTGACGGCAATGTCGTTCCGTTCGTTGCACCCAACGCCGAAGCTGCAGGGTTGATGGGACGACCGGCACGATCAACATTCTGCGCGAAAGTTTGTGCCGGTTCAGCCAAAGAAGGTGGAACCGATGGAAAACTGAATCCTGAGCCAGCCACGCCAGAATTATCTGGCTTCCGCACTGTGATTACCCGCGAATTGCGCGCCGCATTTAAAACACGGCCTGCCGGTCCACTGACAAGCTCGGGGATCGCTACAGGGGATGAATCATCTGTCTGCTGCAAACGACGAGCATTTGCGTTGGCTGTGCTCGTTATTTCGCTGACACTGGTTGCGCCGACAACAGTGATATCCGCAACAAGACAGACTGCCACATCATGCCCACACGCCTGAAATGCGGGAGCTTTTCTCTCCTGAAAGCCGTCATCCAAATCGTTGGAAGCGGGCAAACGGGCATCAGAGAGACGCTGCATATCTGCGATCTGTGAAATACAAACGCCCTGGTAAGGCTGGGCACTCAACATGCCGAACAACGTCACCATCAGTAGCACTGGGACTGCGCCCATCGTTCAATCCTTGAATGATGCTTATGAGTCGTGGTCTTACCGAGTGCCGTCTAGCACAACAAACCACGAGGATTTTGCGTGAATGGTACCGTCATGGCCCACGCGCGGTAAAGAGAGATTTTTTGCCCGCTGCCGACTCGGGCGGTGCGCGTCACCAGAACGGCAATGCCCGCTCAATCTGCTAATGCAAGCAATTTAGAGTGACCATCCACCAACATTTCACAAGCTGCTTGGACATCCTGCGTGTGAGTGAATCGCCCTACACCAAATCTTGCGCTACGGCGGGCGGTCGACTCGTCAATTCCCAATGCAGTCAATACGTGGCTAGGCGCAGAATGTGCAGCACTACAAGCCGAACCACTGCTGAATGCGATCTCTGGCACAGCTGACATCCACGCCTGCCCTTCAATTGCTGGCAAAGCAAGATTTAGATTTCCCGGCAATCGCCGCTCTTGCCCAAAGGCTGGCCCGTTCAGCTGCAAACCATCAATGTGTGAGTTCAACGTATTCCAGATTTGGTCACGAAGCTGGGCTACGCGATCATTATGTTCATCCATGCCATCGTTACACAGCTGCATGGCTGTCGCCATGCCGATAATCCCTGCAGGGTTCATTGTCCCACTTCGGATTCCACGCTGCTGACCTCCTCCCACAATTTGCGGATTCAGTCGAACCCTTCGGTTCGAGTTACCAACCATCAGCAATCCTGTCCCTTTGGGACCATACAACTTGTGAGCCGTGGCGCTCAAAAGATCAATGTCCACATCAATCATGTCGACTGGAATACGGCCCACAGCCTGCGTCGCATCGCTATGCAAAAGTGCCCCGCGATCATGGCACAGACCAGCGATCTCTTTCATCGGCGCAATGGCACCTATTTCGTTGTTGGCCCACATCACCGAAACGAGGGCAGTATCATCATCAATTGCTTCTTCGAGTTTCTGCAGGTCAACAATCCCGGCATCAGCGGAACCGCTCTGTTGTACAGGAACATGAGTGACTCGAAAGCCACTTCTTTGAAGATCTGTAAATACATCCAACACGGCGGGATGTTCCGTAGTCACAGTGACAATGTGCCTGCGTTTTTGACGCGGGTGCAGGCACATCCCCCGAATCGCCAAATTATTGCTTTCCGTAGCACCACTGGTCATTACCACGGAATCAACGGGAGCATTGATCAATTGAGCAATTTGGCCAACTGCTTTTTCCATGGCCTGATGCGATTCCACCCCAAGCGAGTGACTGCTGTGTGGGTTGCCGTAATGTTCCGAGAGCCAAGGCACCATTGCGTCTACAACTCGTGGATCGCATCGAGTCGTGGCATGGTTATCGAGATAAATCATTCTGCCAACCTGTAAGTAAACTCATACAACTCTCAATTGCCATTGGGATATTTCATGCACTGTGGCTGAAAATCGCAAAAGCAACTCTCATAAAATCATGAATACAATGCATCAATCGCAAGTTGTGTCCAAGTTTCCAAACGATCCCACTCAGCGCGCAAGGCATCAATGGTCATGAATCCTCCCTCAGCCAAGTCAGCTTCGTTGCTAGAGACATCAGGGGTCTGGAGCGTGAAACGATGCACCACGCCTAAATGTACTTTGCCAACATCATTGGAGGGATCATAAATCAATCCTTCCCGCGTTTCGCTGTACTCAGAATCCAGGCACACCTCTTCTGCTAACTCACGCTGCATTCCGGTGGTATAAGGGTCTGCACCTTCTGCTGAATCTTCCCGGCTGATGTGACCACCAATTCCAACGCTACGCTTGGCGTGCAAGCGAGACTCTCCACCACCTCCTCCACGTGTATAAGCAAAAAGCCGGATCACGCCGTCACCGTCCGTCCATTCAAGTAGGACATAGGGAATCAATTGTTTGTACGATGGATCGGTCTCCATCGCGCCCCGAGGCTGAAATGACAACTCCTGACTTCCTAAAATTGGCACGAGAAACTTATCAACATCGGATTCAAAACCTTCGATCGTCCCGATCTGCTCAATCACGGACTCTGGAATGACTAGAATATGTTCTTCTGGAACGGACAATGAATTCTCCTTTGTGGGACAAGTGGCACATGTAGCCAGTGGGTTGATTTCGCAGGGATCAGTCAACGTTGATTGTGGCTCCGATGGAGCACAGTAATAGGAAAATCACCAAAATAGTGCATCCGTTATCCTTAGCATCGCTGATTTGGTTTCAGCGTTCACCCCCCTTTAAGTTTTTTGGCTCTGAATGCACCCTGCTGCGTCGCAGCCAGTAGCAAGGTCTGATGACACGCCGCAGCATTGGGAGGCCTCGATTCAATCACAACTAGAGGCTTCGTGAGTGGTCGAGGCAATTGCATCTCAAAACCCTGAGGATCATTGTATGAATCAGAAAACAAAAGAAAAGACAATCTCAAGGCGTTCCATGGTGAGCCGGGGGTTCACCGCGAGTGCTGGCTTGATCACATCCGGCTTGCTTCCCACGGCTCATGGGATTCTGCCAGCGACACCAAAAATTCGCATCGGTCAAATTGGAACAAGCCATCCCCACGCGTCCGGAAAACTTGCAGCGATCCGCGGACTTGATGACATTTTTGAATTGGTGGGTGTGGTCGAGCCAGATGAAGTCCAGCGACAGAAAATTGCTGACAAAGATGTTTATCGTGATGTCACGTGGATGAGCCAGAATGATTTGCTGAATAGCAATGTTGCGGCGATTGCCGTCGAAACCCAAGTCTCGCAACTTGTGCCAACCGCGATGCAATGTCTGACCGCGGGCAAACACATACACTTGGACAAACCAGCAGGAATGTCATTGCCAGCCTGCCGAGCGATGCACGAACAAGCAAAGCAGAAAGACGTCACGGTTCAAATGGGCTATATGCTTCGATATAATCCCGCCTTTGCGCTATTATTTGATATCGTGAAGAAAGGCTGGCTTGGACGCATCACTGAGGTGACAGCCGAAATGGGGAAATTGGCCAACGATTCCTTGCGTCAGGAACTAAGTGAATTCTCTGGCGGTGGGATGTTTGAACTCGCCTGCCACTTGATCGACGCCATGGTAACGATCCTGGGACGTCCCGAAAAAATCACTGCTCACAACCGTAGCAGCTATCCGAACAAAGATAGCTTTCTGGACAATCAGCTTGCCGTATTTGATTACCCACACGCAATAGCGACTGTGCGCTGCAACCACATCGATCCCTTTGGATTTCCGAGACGCCATTTCAATGTGGTTGGCGAACAGGGGACATTTCAAATCAATCCTTTGGAACCGCCTAAGGTCAGCCTCGCATTGGACCGACCGCGGGGAAATTTCAAAAAAGGTTTTCAGGACATTGAGATACCAACATCGGGTGGTCGCTACGACGCTGAATTCGAGGATCTCGCCAACGTGATCCGAGGCCAAAAGGAATTGGCATGGAACTCAGAACATGATGTAACGGTTCAAGAATCAATCTTGTTGGCAAGCGGAATGGAACTGTCACCCAACTCCCTGCCAATTCAACAGAATAACGATGCAAAGTAAAGCAATCACCGCTGCCGCATACATCAAGGAACTGCCACCAGAACGACGCAAAATCATTACCTGCCTTCGCAAACTGATCAAGCAAAGTCTTCCGACTGGTTTCAAAGAAGGAATGCATTACGGCATGATTGGTTACTTCGTAACGCATCGCATGTACCCAGCGGGATATCACTGCAATCCCAAGGAACCGTTACCTTACATCTGTTTAGCATCACAAAAAAACCATTGTTCATTTTACCTTTACGCTCAGTACTCAAGCAGTGATGAAAACAAATGGTTTCAACAGGCTTGGAAAGCAACAGGCAAAAAGATGCACATGTGAAAATCCTGTGTGAGATTTAAAAACACAGAAGAACTTCCACTGAATGTTATCGCAGAAGCTGTAGAGCGACTTTCGGTTGAGCAATACATCGACATCTATGAGTCAGTGATCAAACCCAAGCCAGCGCCTCGGCGAAAACCAAAGAAAAAAACGTCTCGATCGCTTGCAAAAACGACCGCACCTCAACGGAAGAGGACGGCATCAGCTACGAAACCAGACGAGGCAACACAGGCAAAAAAGAAGGCCGTTCGGAAACGAAGCAGCAAATCCAACTGACGGCACAGGGCAGAATGGAACATTGTCCTCGCATCAGCCAGTGGCACTCGGCGGAAGCCGCTTCAGGTGCACATATGCTTTGTCAGTGGCAATGCGGCCTCGACGCGTGCGCACGATTAGTTCGCTGCGCAGCAAGAATGGCTCAACCTCATCCTCCAGCGTATCGCCACTGACATTCATCGTATGGGCTATCGCTTCCAGTCCGGCAGGCCCACCGGCAAAGACACGAATCAGCGTATCCAGATAGCCACGATCCTGTTTATCGAGCCCCAGCACATCAATCCCAATCATATCGAGTGCGGCTGTCGTGACGGCGTCGCTCACTTTCCCATTCGCTTTACTCTGCGCGTAATCACGCACCCAAAGCAAGCGATTGTTAGCCAAACGCGGAGTGCTCCTGCTACGTGCTGCGATCACGCTTGCCGATGGATCGTCGACGGGAATTTCCAGTTTCACTGAGTTGCGTCGCACGATCTCACAAAGCTCTGGCTCGGTGTACCAGCCTAGATGTTCGCGAATCTGAAAACGGTCTCTCAACGGAGCACTCAGCATGCCAGCCCGTGTCGTCGCCCCAATCAGCGTGAATGGCCTTAATTCATAGTTGAGTGTACGAGCACTGACTCCTTCCCCCAGAACAATATCGATCCGGTAGTCTTCCATGGCGGTGTAGAGGTATTCCTCGACCGCCTTGGGAACGCGGTGAATTTCATCAATGAAAAGGACACTGCCCTCGGACAAATTGGTGAGGTAGGGCAGAAGATCCTTGGGCGCTTTCAGGCCCGCACCATTGGCCATCTGGACGACCGTCTCCATTTCCGCTGGAATCACGGTTGCGAAAGTGGTCTTTCCGAGTCCCGGTGGGCCGTCAAACAGAATGTGCCCCAAGGGTTCACCACGTTGTCGGGCTGCCTCGATCGCAATCTTAAGCCTCTCGATCACATCACGCTGGCCGACCATTTCGTCCATGCGTTTAGGACGCAGGGAGCTATCCTGCTCTGGAGGCACAGGAGCCTCCGAGGTCTCAGGATCAGATTGTTGGTAAACTGCTTCTCGTGCCATCGATGTCTCACTCCGTTGGTTGCGGACACCTTAGTTTTAGCGGTTTCCTGCAGCGATGCGAACCGCAAATGCACCTAAATGAATGGATCTATGACGAACCCCGCTGAACCACAAGTCGCTCACTGGCACGGTTTTACGCAGATGGCAGACCATGATTCACTAGTCATCGACCATGGTGAAGGGTGCTGGCTCACCACCACTGACGGCCAAAAACTCTTCGATGGCGTTTCCAGCCTCTGGTGCAATGTGCACGGACACCGGCATGCCAAATTGGATTCCGCGATTCAGGAACAACTCCAACGGGTCGCGCATGTCACCACGTTGGGTATGTCCTGCCAAACAACGGACGATCTTGCAAAACGCCTGGCCGAACTGACCCCAGGTGATCTGGGGCACGTTTTCTTCAGCAGCGATGGCTCCTCTGCCGTCGAAGCAGCACTCAAGATGTCGTTTCAGTATTGGCAACAGCGAGAGGATCCGAGACCCAAGAAGACAAGGTTTCTTGCGTTGGGATCCGCCTACCACGGCGATACTACGGGTGCCGTTTCCCTTGGGGGGATCAAATATTTTCACCAGCTTTTCGCGCCCATTCTATTCTCGCCTGTTCGTGGCCCCATTCCATGCAGCTATCGAGTCCCTTCTGAAATCGATGTGACACCGCTTGAATACTACACCAACGAAATCAAAAAGCTGCTTGAGAAGCATCACGAGGAGTTGGCGGCGGTCGTGATGGAACCGTTGGTTCAAGGAGCAGCAGGCATGATCACCCACCCCACAGGTTTGCTGCGCAACTTGAGGGAACTTTGCGACCAGTACAACGTGCTATTGATTTGTGATGAAGTAGCGACAGGATTCGGTCGGACCGGAAAAATGTTTGCCTGCGAACATGAATCCGTGACGCCAGATATTCTGTGCATCGGGAAAGGTCTGACAGGAGGCTATCTCCCCATGGCTGCTACGGTGGCTCGACCTCATGTTTTCAACGCGTTTTTGGCGCGGGCAAGTGATTCACGACAGTTTTTTCATGGTCACACATTCGGAGGCAACCCGCTGGCGGCGGCCGCAGCAATGGCCTCGCTGGATTTGCTGACAGAATCGTTCTACCTCGATCACGTCGCAGAGAAGGGTGAATATCTACGAAACCGGATAATCAGCGATCTGTCAGACCAACCACATGTCGGTGACATCCGCGGCCGGTGTATGATGTTGGGCATTGAACTCGTCGCTGACCGTGCAACGCGTCGACCCTTTCCATCAGAATTACAGTTAGGTCGATCTGTTTGCCGCCGGACAGTTCGCAATGGTGTCTGGATCCGACCTTTGGGTGATGTGATCATTTTGATGCCTCCACTGATCGCTACGGAAGCTGAACTTGACATGCTCGCGACCGTCGTCACTGAGTCAATCAAGGCAGAAACGGCGAATCTCATCGAGCAGAACGACTCAATCAAATCTGACGCATAAATAACTCACCATGAATGACCAAATTGAAGACGAGGACAATCCCAAAGTTGACGTGACCGATCCCGCCATCGTCGCGGACTACGAGCCGTATCTTCGAATGCTCGCACGAATCCAGCTACGTCGAGCCTTTCAAGCAAAAGTAGGCGCCAGTGACATGGTGCAACAAGCCATGCTTCAAGCTGTGCAAGGATTCGATGGATTCCGGGGTTCCACCGAGGCGGAATTAAGAGGCTGGTTGCGTCAAATCTTGGCACACCATATCTGTCACCTCGATCGCGACATGCATCGCGACAAACGGGATGTCCGCCGCGAGCAGTCCATGGAACAAAAACTCGCGCACTCTTCTTTGCGACTCGAGGGCTTACTGGCCGGACAATCTCCGACTCCCAGCCAAAATGTAATGCTCGGAGAAAATGTTATCCAAATGGCAGAAGCAGTGGAAAACCTGCCCGAGTCCCAAAGAGAAGCAATTCGCCTGCACTACCTTGAGGGCCTGAAATTGTCCGAGGTTGCGGAAATCACAGGGAAAACAAGTGGCGCCATCGCCGGTCTCTTGCATCGAGGCATGAAAACGCTTCGACAGCAATTGGGGGACCACTAAGCCGATGGAACAAGGCTGACGCTGATCATGCTTATAGGCACACTACGTCAATCGACCAGATTCGTATATCTTCACGGGCACTCCTGTCCCCCTCGAAGATCGATAAGCTTCCCATGATTCGAACACGCTTTGCCCCCAGCCCCACTGGTTATCTCCATATCGGTGGAGTCCGTTCTGCTCTCTTCAACTGGCTGCTTGCAAGGCAGAGCGGGGGACAGTTCATCTTGCGAATTGATGATACCGACGCGGGCCGCAATGTAAGTGAAGCCTTACAGCCGATTCTGGACGGATTCCGTTGGCTCGGAATGGACTGGGACGAAGGACCCGAGGTAGATGGACCACATACGCCCTACTATCAATCGAAGCGATCTCAACGCTATCAGGAAGCAGCTGAACAGTTACTTGCCAGTGGTCATGCCTACCGCGACTATGCGACCCCCGATGAATTGAAAGCCGAACGCGATGCTGCTGAGAAGAAAGGGGAACGATTTTTCTACGACCGTCAGTGGATGGCAGAAACAGATGAGCAGGCAGCAGCGTTCGAAGCAGAAGGTCGACCGCGTACTCTGCGACTGAAAATGCCGAGAGAGGGGACATGTACGATCAATGACTTGGTGCGTGGAGAGGTCCAGTTTGAATGGGCACAGGAGCAGGACACGGTCATCCAACGTCCCGATGGCAGTTGCCTGTACCATCTCGCCAGTGTGATCGACGATCATGACTTCAACATTTCTCACGTGGTTCGTGCTGAAGAACATCTGCCAAACACTCCACGCCAAATTTTCATTTTGGAATCGCTCGGCTATGAGCGACCGCAATACGCACACCTGCCTTATGTCGCCGAACCCGGTGGCTCGGCAAAATTAAGCAAACGAAAATTGGCGAAGTACGAAAACAACAAGGACTTTGCCCAATTGCTCGCACGAGGCAGGAACATAGCTGAACGCTGTGATATCCCTGCTGAAGCCGACACATTCAATCCAGTCATCATCGACTTCTATCGTGAGATTGGTTTCGAGCCCGAAGCCATCCTCAACTACCTTCTGCTGCTAGGTTGGTCGCTCGACGGAGAAACTGAAAAATTCACCGTTGATGAGATGGTCAAGTTGTTCACGATAGAAAGGGTGAACAAGTCACCAGCGTCATTTGATCCCAAGAAACTGATTGCTTTTCAAGGTGACACCTTCGCACAACTGCCACTCGCGACACGCATTGAAAGAACCCAACCGTTTGCTGCGCGTGCCGGCTTGCTTGGAACCCCTGAAGCAGAGGAAAAACTTGCCAAAGTCGTTGAAGGAGCTGACGATCGACTCAAGATGGCCGGAGACATCCTCGACTTTGATTACTTCTTTATCGATGAATTCACGTTTAACGATAAAGCTTTCAATAAGCGAATCTGCAAACCACAAAATGCTCGTCCGTTGCTACTGGAACTCCGTGGTCATTTAGCACAGGTCGACTTTTCCAGCGCCGATCAACTTGAACAACAGGTTGGGCAATTTTGCGTGAATATGGAAATTGAGCTCAAAGACATCATTCATGCCATTCGGGTCGCGACCACGGGTCAGGCAGGCGGATTCGGCATGTTTGATACCCTGGCGATCCTAGGAAAGGAACGAGTGCTGGGTAGAATCGATGGCGCATTGGAACGGGCCGCGACAATCTGCACCGATTCCTGAAAGGGCTGTGGAGACTACAATAGGATTTGTACGACCACCGCCGCTCACGCCAAGAATCTTTATGTTGTTGCTGAATCCAACAAAACGGCTTGGACTACTCGCCGCATCGAGCCTCACTTTCTTTGCTCTCGGTTGCTCCACTGAGGAACCACCCGTTGTGTTTGAACCCAATCTGGTTCACACCATGAAATATCAAATCCAAAAAGAAATCCCGATGGATGAAGCGTCGAAGGATTCGACGTGGGTGGTGGATACGATGTTTGGTACCCCTGATGCTCCCGGTTTACCATCAGTCATCACTGAGGATGAGGAACTGGTGACTCTTGTCAGCCTGGACCGTTTGAAGCACGCGTCCGGCCCGACAACCGACCAAGGACGAGGCCTGTTCCGCGCCCTTTGTGCGAACTGCCACGGGATCACCGGTAATGGGCGAGGCAAAGACGCTTCAGTACAAATGCCTTATCCGCGTGACTATCGGATGGGCATTTTCAAGTTCAAGTCCACACCCCGAGGCGATAAGCCGACAAGGGAAGACTTGGCTCGGCTGATTCGCGATGGAATTTCAGGCACTAATATGCTGCCTGCAGAAAAGCTTCTTGAAACAGAGAATTTTCGCCGCAAGCAGGACAATGAGCCGGCCCTGACAATTAGCAAGGTCACCGAAGAGGACATCCAAGCCCTCGTCGATTACGTCATGTATCTGTCGCTCAGAGGTGAACACGAACGACAGCAAGTCGACATGGGAATTTTAGAGCAAATTCTTGAGGATGGTGAAAGACTCATCAATTCAGATTTTGGTGCTCGCGTTGTTAACGACAAAAACTTCAAGGCAACGCTTGAGGAAAACGCCGACAAGGAGAACGAGGATTTGACCGACGAAGTGCAGTCCAACTTGGAGCTGTACGAGCGATACCAGGAAGACTGGGAATATGCAGAAGAGTACGCAGCAGAAATCGCAGAAGCATGGCTTGAGGGATCGGATGCGGTCCTGAAAGTTCCAGATCCGCCAGCGAACTTCCCGTTGGCAGAAAGTGGAGCTGACGTTGTGAGCCTGAGAAGCGGTGCTCAAGCTGAGGAATTCGCGGCTTCCATTAAGCGGGGGCAAGAGCTGTTTGTGGGAAAAATCGCATCCTGTAGCAAATGCCACGGAGAAAAAGGGTTGGGCAATGGGCAAACCACAGACTACGACGACTGGACAAAAGACTGGACAACCCGTGTCGATTTGAAACCAGAAAACCGTGAAGAATTGATTCCCTTGATGGCTCGTGGAGCTCTACCGCCTGTAAACATCATTCCGCGAAATTTTGCTGAAGGCGTGTTTCGCGGTGGGTCAACCTCCAAAGACCTGTACCGTCGAATTACTCAGGGGATCGACGGGACGCCCATGCCGGCAGCGACCTTCGTTGAAGGCCAATTTGATCCCGACGATGTGTGGCATCTGATCAACTTCATCAGGTCACTCCAAACACCAGATTCATCATCAGAGTCCCCTAAAACGGGTGCCCCAGCCCAGGTTTCTTCCGAGGTATCGTGAGCACTCGATCAAGCTGCTCAAATCGAGGTCACTACGAAGTTTCCTCCTGATTCGGTACCCTAGCCATCGCGGCACGTGTCACTTCGCTGAATTCGCCGCCACCGATCGCTTGGAACCTCGGGTAGGCAGGGTAGGGCGTTCGTAATCATTTGCCGCCAACAGTGGGCGAACCAGGAGCGATTGAGATGAGCGAAACAAACGAGAAACGGGAATCAAAGAACTTCATTGAGCAAGCGATTGACGCGGATCTTGCGGCTGGTCGCTTTGCGAATGTTCAGACCCGGTTTCCTCCCGAGCCCAATGGATACCTTCATATCGGGCACGCGAAAAGCATTTGCCTCAACTTCGGGCTCGCTGAAAAACATTCCGGTACCTGCAATCTACGATTCGACGACACCAACCCTGCCAAAGAGGAAACTGAATACGTCGAATCAATCATGGAGGATATTCGCTGGCTGGGCTTCGAGTGGGACAGTTTGCACTTTGCCAGTGACTACTTCGAACAACTTTATGGCTGGGCAGAAAAACTAATTGAGTCAGGTGACGCCTACGTTTGCGACCTTTCAAGCGAAGAAACCCGTGAGTACCGGGGCAGCTTGACCGCTCCCGGAAAAAACAGCCCCCACCGCGACAGAAGCCCTACTGAAAATCTCGACCTGTTTCGTCGCATGCGTGCCGGGGAATTCGAAGACGGCAGCAAATCATTGCGTGCCAAGATTGACATGGCGTCGCCCAATATCAATCTGCGAGACCCCGTGATGTATCGCATTCTACGGGCAACGCACCACCGCACCGGTGATGACTGGTGTATCTATCCAACCTACGACTGGACACACGGACAGAGCGATTCGATTGAAGGCATAACGTTCTCGATCTGCACACTTGAGTTTGAGAATCACCGTCCCCTTTATGACTGGTTCTGCGAAAAACTTGGCATCCACCATCCGCGACAGATTGAATTTGCGAAGCTGAAACTCAGCACTCTGATGATCGGTAAGCGTTTCATGCTGAAACTGGTAAAAGAGGACTACGTTGATGGCTGGGATGACCCACGCATGCCCACGCTCTCGGGTTATCGCCGCCGTGGCTACACTCCCGAATCAATTCGCAATTTCTGCTCCGACGTGGGTGTCGCAAAGTTCAACAGCACGATCGATATCATCCGGCTTGAAAGCTCTGTGCGTGAACACCTCAATCGTGTGGCACCACGACGAATGGCTGTGCTTGACCCAGTCAAGCTGACCATCACAAATTGGCCCGAGGGTCACGTTGAAACCAATGAAGCAGTCAACAATCCCGGCGAACCCACCGAGGGGAAGCGGGAGATCCCCATGTCAGGCAATCTACTCATTGAACGCGAAGATTTCCGTGAAGAGGCACCACGGAAATTCTTTCGCCTGAAAAAGGGTGGGGCAGTTCGATTGCGTGCCGGCTTCATTGTCGACTGCCACGATGTTGTGAAAGATGATGACGGAAACGTCATCGAAATTCTTTGTACTTATGACCCTGAAACCAAAAGCGGTGCCGACACCTCTGGCCGCAAGGTGAAAGGCACAATCCATTGGGTCAGCGCGGACCACGCGGAAGAATTTGAGGTGCGGCTATATGACCGCCTCTTTACGTGCGAGAACCCCGCAGCCCCTGAAGAAGGAAAAACATTCCTCGACTATCTGAATAGCGAATCACTTAAAGTGATCACCGGATATGGCGAGCCTTCCCTGCGGGAGCATGCTGTCGGTGATCGAGTTCAGTTTGAAAGATTGGGCTACTTTGTCGTGGACAAGGACAGTGAACCAGACGGTAAGCAGGTTTTCAATCGTGTCGTCACTCTGCGTGACACATGGGGAAAGATGGAAGCCAAAGGTAAAGCCAACTGACGTAGCGGAAACCAGACTCTACAACCGTCGCCAAGCTGCCAGCCTGAACCAACCGCGTTCTCCGAATCATCTGGTTGCAGGGGGAACCTCGAATCCGCAAGTCACAAAGAGTCTTTTGGCGTCCGTGTCAGTCTCTCCTAGCTGAGTGATGCGTTTCTGGTTGATCATTTGCAAGACGTTTCGAGCGGCAGATTCGTCCAGCATCCCGTTTGCCCGTCCATAGGCAACTTGGATCCCTCGCCATCCAAGTGCCTCCAGCGGTCGCTGCAACCGCTCTAACAACTCGATCAGCACGCTGATTTTCCTCACATCACGCTGCGGATTGCTGGCCATCTCATTCCCAAGACTCACTGTCTGCTCAATCAAGCCAGCCCTTTCGATAGCCACCTTGGCTTGCTCGGATTTTCCAATCTGAGTCAATGCATCGCCTAACATTTTGTAGGCTCGAAAATCGGTCTGATCGCGAACCACAGCACGCGCCAAACTTTCCGCGGCTGTCGAAAAATCTGCCTGCTGTAACTGGTATGCCCCAATCGCAAACCAATAGTCCGAATATTGCTTGATCCCTTCAGGAGCACTATTGATCCAATCAGGTAGTCGCTCAAATTGCTCCGAGAGTGCCAACAATCGACCCTGCAACGCATACTCTGCTGCTCCGAGAACTACAGAGGAGTCATTCACAGCCTGCTGTAACATTTCACCAGCCGCAGCAAGTTCCCCCATGCTAATTGCGTGTCTTGCCGTGCCCTCCAGACCAATCGGCTCAAAGGCGTCGGTCGCTGCGTCACCGGGCAGAGGACAAGACAGCGACAGCAGCGATCGCAGATCCATCTCTTCCACGTTACCCACGCGACACAGACGCCTCAACATCGCGTTCGCCTCAACTCGGCGTCCTTGACGCATCAATAAACGGGATAGCAAACGATCGATCAGACTGGTCTCATCGACCAAACTATTCAAGATTCGATAGCGTTCCTCAGCTGCTTGCCAATCGCCTTGAAAGACCAGCCATTCGGCAGTCTGGCCAAGAACCGCCAGCTGCGTGTCAGGAAATTCAAGTGCCAAATCGTCAAGCATTTTTACTGCCTGGCGAAATCGCCGTTTCTCTGCCAGCACACGAGCCATCAGGAAAATCGTTTGCGGATTTTCACCATCAACTCGCCTCAACTCCCTCGCCAGTTCAAATGCAGTTCCCAGATCTCCAGCATCCAATGCAGCGATCGTGTCTTCCTGCAACTTATCTGTGGCGCTAACCTTGGGATCCTGTTCCATCAATTCAATCGATGAGGAACCACTGCCCGAATTCTGATCCACCGCCAACGCTCCGCGATCGGATTGTGGAGGGTCAGAAGTTCCCACCGGCGAATCGGCAGGGGCAAGCTCCGAAGTTTCCCGAATCGGATCATCATTCAGTCGTGTCTCATCCACGATTGCTTCACTGCCGCAACCGCACATGCAAACGAGAGTCGCTGATGCCATCATCAAGCGTCGTAGGAATGGAGATGGCATTTCGCATTTGTCCTTGTGGCCGAGACACCGGTTTCACTCGGCATTCATTTTACGATTCAGTCTTCCGGGTGAACCCGAATCCAGTGATCATGAAAACCGGTTCCGAGACTTTCAAAATCATACTTTGGCATGTGGCATTTGATACAGCCTTCAGTTGTCGACACTGGGCATGAAACGTGGAAACTTTTTTCGGGCTGATGACACTCAATGCAGTTCGCAATGTGTTCCGATTCACTCACGTCACTGATCGTTCTGTGGGGATTGTGGCAGGTGGTACAGCGCAACGCACCTTCTGACTCGATGAAGCATTTACTACGAAGCAAACCTACAGGCTGAAAACGAGCCAACTTGTCGGGATACTCCCGCAACTCTTTCAGAGTAATCGCTTCAGGAAGCCGATGACAATCGCCACACAACTGAATTTCTGACTCGCTATCCCATTTAGCGGAACCGACAGAAAAGGGAGGTGGTTCTTTCATGGCTCTGGCTTGCCGCACATGCTCCGCACCCGGGCCATGACACTTTTCACAATTCACATTAGCGGTCAAACCCACAATCTTCTGATCGGCAACCGTGCCCGTTGTCGTATGACAATAGATACATTTTTGCATCACGTTATCTACGTGCTTCATGCCAAATCGCTCCGACTCCGACTCGGGCACCGTTAATGGCTGCCCAGGCGTTCGCCCAAGCCGATCACGATCGCGAAACCAGGATGCACGGTGTTCATAAGCGACAGTTCCTTTCTCGGCATCCTTTGCCAAAGACAATAACGTGATGGCATGATGACCAGAACCTAGTGCAAATTGAAGCGGAAAAGCATCCTCACCCTCACCAGAAAGCCGCACGGACAGCCCATCCTCATCCTGCTCGTACTCATACCGACCGTAGGGTTCGCCATAGTCAAAATCACGACCGGCAAATTTCGCGGCGACGTTTTCATCTGACGCCAAAGCAAACGTATGGGCATGCCCATGCATTCCATGCAAGCCATAATTCTCGGCATGACATTCGCGACATACTTCGCGTCCCACGTAACCAGCTTTACCCTGTGGCGTCTGCGTGTTCACATCAACCGCCGATCCCGTAGCAGCACTTTCCACTGGTGCCTTGGACTCCTGTGCGACCAACTCAGTGCGTAAAAATCCACTACGAAGCACTGGCAACGCAATGACAACAAGCGGCAGAAGGAAAACAAATCCTCTTTTCAACGCACTCTCCCATTTCAGGCTTCGCACCCGTAAATCATAAATATGCTGAACCCGTCAACCTAGAGGAAACCGGCAGCAGGCAACAAACGCAACGTACCTGAAGTGACAGTGC
The DNA here is from genome assembly GCA_002712845.1 of Rhodopirellula sp. The sequence continues at coordinate 21,629 of PAUV01000107.1, forward strand.
ATACCAACTGCGGCTACATCACAAAACATCCAAAGGGCGCCCATTCCTGCCCAGTCAGCCCTCAGCAACAATCCATAACCTCTCAGTAACCTGCGAAAAAACGCTGATCACGCGGTCACTTTCATCCAGATCCTTGGCCCCACGGGTTGATTATACAAGCTACTCCCGCATTCATTCCCGCTAGTTCTGCGTGCAAAACCCAACTTACCTCCGTCCGGTTCTTCGAATGAACACCATTCAACACCGCCATAGACCAAACGCATTTCAACCGGCTTGTTCAATCAACCATATCAACGAACGGAAACAGCTCAGTCTGCCCTTCGACCAACAAATATCGTTGATCAGCTTTAACATCACGAAAGGTCTGCCGCTTTCCGCTGGGCCAATGAATCACCACCTCGTCCAAGCTCAATGCGTTCCCTACCCCGAAGCTCAACACCGGCTCGTTTCGACAGAGAAATCCATCGCCTGCATTCAACCACTCAGTGAGTTCAACATCCCCATTTCGAACGACTACCCGACTACCAATTGCATCACGCTCGCTGACAGCCCCAACAATTTCGAGTTGAAACCAATGATTTGTTGACTCAGTTCGATTCAGCAACAGAGCAGATGTTTCACCGACATGAGTGACGACAAAGTCCTGCCTGCCATCACGATCAAAATCCAATTTCGCCAATGCCCTGCCCACATGGTCCCGTTGCCAGTAACCGGAATCATCAGCAACGTCCATCAACTCAAAGCGATCTCCAACATTGCGGAACAGCTGTGCAGGCTGGAAGAAGGGGGCATTCAAGTCGACCGCTTTTTCAATGTGCCCATTGGCAACCACCAGATCCAAGGTTCCGTCATTATCGTAATCGAGTGCTTGCGTCCCGAACCCCAGTACCGAAGCACTTGGTCTCGCAAGATCAAACTGAACGTTCCGGTCTTGAAAGAAACCTTGCTCATTAACGTATAAGCTCACACTTTCATTCTGAAAATTAGTGACATGTAAATCCAACGATCCATTGCCATTGAGATCACCAGCCGCCACTCCCATCGATGCGGTGCTGCCACCATTGAATCCGTGGGCACAGCCGCGCAGCATCGCTTGATCTAACCACTGACGATCCGCTGGGCTGTAGCTCCATAATTGATTCGCGTACAGATCATTGGCTACAAATATCTGGTTACCTGAATCGCGATCAAATCGTCCGACTACAGCCCCCAGACCTGCACGGCCAATACCACTCTCTCCACCAACATTCTCAACCGCCCATGAGCCATCGTTCGACTGGATAAAAACCCGATCCACCCCGGCCACAAAGTCCAACGGATTCATCGATTCAAGGATTTCACCACCGGTGCCAATTCCTGGCCGGCGTGGCAAGCCCTCGTCATCCAGATAATTCACCTCGAACAAATCAGGGATGGCATCACCCGTCAAATCTCCCATAGCAAGAGAGGTTGTCATGACAGCAGTGTCATCACGATCATCCAATTGTGATGATGTGAACGTTCCATCTCCATTATTGGTCAACAAGGTATTGGCACCCAAATTGCCGACCACAATGTCAACAAATCCATCTTGGTTCCAATCACCCGCTGTAACCCCGATCGAATACCTGCGTTCCTCTGCACCTGCCATCCTTGTGTAGTCCTGAAGAGACTCACCGAGATTGCGAAAAAGCTGATTACTCTCGATGCCACGATACTCTGGTGGATCACAACCTCCCTGCGTGAAATAGAGATCAGCCATTCCATCACGATCGTAGTCAAGAACGGCGACGCCCCCACCAATCGACTGATAAACAGCGAATCCATACTCGTTGGGTACTTTTGCGACGTGAAAGGCATGATTCAAGCCGAACTCGTCTGCGACATTTGTAAACCTTGCGATCTCGGGAGCACCAGACACTCCTAAATCAGGCCGTTTTACTCGGGCAAGCAATCGCTCGTCAGGCGTGATCTCTGGTAGGGGAAACACACCACGATTCAAACCACACAACCGCTCCTGCTCTGTGGGCATGCCCCTATTCTTAGCAAGTAATTCGCGGAAGACCGAATTGATCTGCTGCATTTCTTCACGAGGTAATTGCTGATAATGAGCAGCCATCAAACGCCACAAATTCGCCTCCAGTCTTCTACCTACGGATTCAAGTTCAACTGCAAGTCGAATCATCGCCTCGGTATTGGGAGTGACCGCATCGGCAATCTGGTTATTAATACGAAGGATTCTCCTCAGGGTCTCCCATCGCTCCTTCCAGACAGCGGCTTCGCTTCCACGCCCTAGTGTCTCCAGTAAAGAACGTAACCGGCCGACTGATCGCAAGTCTGTCGGATCGCGATCAAGTGCCTCAATCAAGCCACGAGCAGCAAATTCCTGCTTTCCCTGCAGCATCAAAAAAGTCCCCACCGCTGACCAGTATTCTGAAAATTGCTGTGTCGTTTCGTTTGTAAACGCAAGCCATCGGTTGAACTCCTGATCATCCTGCGCTTCTGCAACGACACGCCCATAAAAAGCGAGCAGAGCAGGGGGAAGAAGCTCGAGAGAAACATCTTCACGCAACAATTCTAATGCAGCCTGATAGTCTTCTTCCATGAACAGCTTTCGGGCGTCTGCTGATTTTCCGATGGGGTAGTACGCTTGATCATCGTCAGCCGTTCCGGCCGCATCAGGATCGTCATACATCGCGTCACTCAAATGCATTAACGAATGCAATTCATCACTTTTGACGTTGCCTTGCAAACACAGTCGCAAGATGTAGCGAGCGGCTTCATGCCGCCTACCCCGACGATTCAAGATCAAGGCAAGCTTTCGATTCGCCTCAGGAGCAGCAGGGTGAGTGACCAGCAATTGCCGATACCGCTCCTCAGCGTCGTCATAACGGCCCAACTGCAAACACCAATCAGCTGCTTGCCCAACCGCGGGAAATCCCGCTTGGGGGTGGTCTACCGGAATAGTCCCCAGTAAATCAATTGCTGCTTCAAGATCCCCCAATTGTCCCGTCACGGTGGCCAGTCGAAAAACCACCTCAACATCATTTGGATCCTTCACCAACAAGGCCCTCAGACTCGTGGCGGCTGCCTCAAGCTTGCCCTTACCCAAAAGGTCCTCAACCTTGGCAATCGATGCTTCCCGACCCAAAGGCTCACTGGTGAACTCCGCGTTTTCGTCGCCGCCGAATTCTTTAGCAGAAGCCGCATCAACATCTGAAACGCCATCGACCTCAGCAGAACTCGAACGCTCGCCTTCATGACCGGACGTAGATTCAGCGGATTGGTCGCAACCAAGAAAAATCAAGACCAGCCAGCAGAATAATACTGAGGGAGCATGCCCAATGTCGTAGAGACTTTGAAGCAATGGATGACGGTATTCCTCAGCAGTCGTAATGGGTCAAGCTCCTGCATTTTCTCAAAGAAGATAGTCGTCTTTTCGGGGCCGAGCACAAACGTGCAAAGTGCTGAATTCCTAATGCTCCGACAGCTATTTATAGCCGTTGCAACTCTGTTTAGTTCACGCACAAAGCTCCAAAATGCCAATCAAGGTAATTTTTCCGCATACCCCAGAACGATGACTCCGCTTCGGGACTCAAAACCACGAAGTTGCGTGGGTTAGGTCTGCTGGAGATCGATTAAAAAAACAGTATCCGTAGCAGGGAAAGAGAAAGGCTTTGTGAACTGCAATTGAAGAACTCCCTACCTACAAAAAAACCTCGCCCGCTATGCGGACGAGGTCGTGTGAAATTTTCGATCAAGCCGAACTTACTGGTTCAGTTGCTCTTCGATTTTCTCTTTACCACCACGAGAACCAAGGGCTCCCCACA
>PAUV01000108.1 GCA_002712845.1 Rhodopirellula sp.
GACGAGGCCAGCAATCAACGCAAGAATTCACGTGGAAGAGAGCGAACCCTATGCTTGGATGAGACAACCGGGAATTTATTATGGGAGCACTCTTATCCCGTCACGTACACCGTCTCTTATCCCGCTGGCCCGCGATGCACACCCAACGTCGACGAGAATCGCGTTTATACACTCGGTGCTCAGGGAGATCTTCAATGCCTTGATGCTACCACAGGCAACCTCAAGTGGTTCCGAAATCTACCTCAAGACTACTCAACCAAACCCGCCATTTGGGGCTATGCCGGGCACCCGCTGATCGTGGGTGACAACCTGATCTGCATCGCAGGCGGCGCAGGCAGTCTTGTCGTTGCGTTGAACAAATACACGGGGCAGGAAACATGGCGGGCGCTTTCCTCGAGCGAGCAGGGCTATTCCCCACCAGTCCTGATCAACGCTGCCAACACCCCCCAACTGATCATCCTTCACCCCAATGGGGTGAACTCCCTGAACCCCAGCAATGGAAAAGAGCATTGGGTGGTTGAGTACCAAGCCACAAATGGCTCGGTGATTATGTCGCCCATCAAATCTGGGAATCTGTTGTATGCCGCTGGTTACACAAAAAAGAATTTGATGATGGAACTGTCTGCTGACAAACCAGGCGCAACCATGCTTTGGCAAGACATTCCTGATGCCGCAATTTCACCGGTCAATGTCCAACCCATTGCACACGATGGCATGCTTTATGGATTCCATCAGGACGGAACGCTCTATGGCGTCGACTTTAAAACAGGTGAACGCATCTGGAGCAGCCTAAAGCCTCTGCAGTCAGCTAGACCACTGAGAACGGGAACGGCTTTCATCGTGAAGCAGGAAGACCGATATTGGCTGTTCACGGAACAGGGCGATCTTGTCATCGCGAAAATGAATCGCGCGGGATACAAGGAACTTGATCGAGCTCATGTACTGGCCCCCACGGACGTGGCTTTTGGTCGCAAAGTCGTCTGGGCGGCTCCGGCTTTTGCGAATCGCAAAATTTTCCTCCGCAACGGGAAAGAGTGCATTTGCGTGGATGCAAGTCGCCCACCGTCCACAGAAAACGTCCGCGATTAGCGTTACCTCGGCATACTTCCCGAGGCACTCACTGCGTGGCGACGGATAAATATCTGCGACGAACCGAAATCCCACGACGAACCGAAATCCCACGAAGAATCGAAATCCTACGAAGAATCGGAATCCTAAGACAAAACTCCCGCCAACTGGAAGTTGGCCTTAACCGATCGCTTGTTCCAGATCCGCCTGTAGGTCTTCAAACGATTCCAATCCAACCGAAAGTCGGATCAGTCCATCAGTGATTCCGAACCGAGCTCGATCGGCCGGATCGTAACTGGCGTGAGACATCGTTGCTGGCTGCTCAATAAGCGACTCCACTGCACCTAAGCTGACGGCGAGCCGAAACAGTCGCGTCGCACCGCAAGCGGCAGCGGTGCGTTCAATGGTGTCGTCGAGTTCAAACGTCAGCATTGCTCCGTAACCACCCTCGAAACATTCGGTTGCCAGCCGATGCTGCGGATGTGACTCGAGTCCCGGGTACAAAACATTCGACACCCGCGGGTGAGCTTCCAGCCACCTGGCCAAGCTTAACGCTGTCTCGCTCTGTGCACGAACCCTGAGATCCAAGGTTTTCATCCCGCGAGAGACAAGGAAACATGTCAACGGATCAAGTACGGCACCCGTCGCATTCTGAAGAAAATAAAGTTCGTCCCACAAACTCTGATCTGAAACTGCAAGCGTTCCCCCCAAACAATCGCTATGCCCGCCTAAATACTTCGTAGCCGAGTGCATCACGATATCGATCCCATGCTCTAACGGGCGTATCAAGACAGGTGTCCCAAAGGTGTTGTCGACTCCTATCAACGCCCCCCTCGCGTGCGCAACATCGGCAAGCTCACGCAGATTCGGAATGCTCATCCGCGGATTGCCGATGGTCTCAGCCCAGACCAACTTCGTATTCTCAGTCATCGCATCTGCCACAGCTGAGGCATCAGTCATGTCGACCAAGTTCACCTCAACTCCAGAACGACTGCAAACCTTATGCAATAGTCGATAGGCCCCCCCATAAAGATCGCACCCCGCAACGACATGGTCACCTGTTTTTAACATCATGGTGACACAGTGAATCGCGGCCATCCCGGAGGAAAAAGCCAAAGATCCGACCCCACCTTCCAACGAAGCGAGAGTGGTTTGCATCTGGCTGCGTGTTGGGTTTCCACTCCGCGAATAGTCAAACTTGCCCCATTCACCAGCAGCGGGTTGCTGAAATGTACTGGCAAAATGCACAGGAGGGATCACTGCGCCTGTTCCTGGATCAACCTCATTGCCAACGTGGATAGCGCGTGTGCGAAAACTGTCACCTGGCTTCATTTCCGACTTTCCTTCGTGTTCGCTCATCACTTCAACTTTCGCAACAAGAACCTTTTAAAAACTCAATCACCACGACCACACACCATCAGGCCGAACTCTGCCGAGTGCACCGCTTCAACTCTACCGGACGCCGCTCTTGGTACAACGCTGTGCACGACTCACCTGAACTTACCACCGACTATCGGCCATGTGTATTGGCATTGCCCGCATAGGGCGAACAACGACGACTCTCAGATTACAGGCTAGATGCCGCCCCCTCTAACCGCTGGGAACTGGCTTCGCCGACATAACCGGGCAAGTAAACGACACAATGAACAGAGCGTACGAGTACAGAACGCACGAGGACATTTCCCGCGAGTTACTCGACGTTGGAGATCTCAGCAAACCAATGCAGTTAGCCCAAGTCGAGGATCAGGAGGCATCAAGAGCCTGCTCAAGATCAGCAATCAGGTCATCGGCATTTTCGATACCGCAGGACATGCGGATCATATTATCGTAGATCCCGAAGGTCTCACGTTCCTGTGGCGTGCAATGGTAGTAGCTCATGACGAGCGGTTGTTCGATCAGGGACTCAACGCCGCCCAAGCTTGGTGCGATTCGAGGAATTTTTGCAGCATCGACGATTCGCGACGTTTCTCTCCAGTCCGCGTCTTTGACGAGGAAGGTGATCAAGCCTCCAAAACCGGCCATTTGCGACGCGGCAATCTCATGCGTTGGATGCGAAGCCAAACCTGGATAGTAAACACGCTCGACGCGTGGATGCTGATCAAGAAACTCAGCAAGTCGCTGGCCGTTCTCGTTGTGTCGCTGCATTCGCAACTCGAACGTTTTCAATCCCCGTTCCAACAGATACATGTTGTGAGCGGAATTGACGCTTCCGAGGATTCCTCGCAGTGAACGAACAGGTTCCAGGGCCTCGCTTCGACCACATATAACTCCCGCGAGCAAATCATTGTGACCGCCCAGATACTTTGTCGCCGAATGCAGAACGAAATCAACGCCGTAATCGATGGGGCGAAGATTAAATGGAGTGGCCAGCGTAGCGTCAATCAACGTTTCAACTTCGCAAGACTTTCCCAGTGCCACGAATTTCTCGAGGTCAACGGCAGTGAGATGCGGGTTGGTAGGTGATTCACTGACGAGCATTTTGGTGTTCGCATTGATCGCCGCCTCCATGGCATCGAAATCTCCCGTAGGAACCTGCCGCGTGACGACCCCAAATCGCGAAAGGTGCTTTGAGCAGAATTCACGACTGCGGTGGTAACATTGGTCAAAGAAAACGATCTCGTCGCCGGAATTCAATCGACTCATAAGCAGGCCGACAATGGCCGCCATTCCGGAACTGTAAATGATCGCCTCTTCGGCACCCTCTAAGGCAGCAAGTTTCGCTTCGCACGTACGTTCATTGGGCGTACCGTAGCGTCCGTATTCGTCACGATCTTCTTTTCCATCGACGAACCGCATGAGCGAATCAGTGGAATCAAAGGTGAACGTGGATGCGGTGAAGATCGGGGCCGAAATGGATCCCTCGGCTTTCTGCCGCTTCTCACCGGCGTGAACGCTTTGAGTCGAAAAACCGGTGCGCTGTAACCGCTCCGTCATTTCAACCTGGGTTTCACCCTTGTGATGTTTCGCATGCTGCTCGAGGGAAGCTCCCTCGCTAGCTGAGGCTTTCGCAGCCTCGTTTGTCTCGTCACAACTTAAATTGTGGGCGTCAGAATCAATCGACATATTCGTTGGCATGGCTCTTTAGCAGGTAAAGGCTGCAATCGGCCGCAAATCCCCAAAAGGGACGCGTCACTGGCGGAGAAGTTCCACTTGCGTCATACACAAGGTTACCCACCAATTAGGAAATCGACAACCGTTTTCGGGCTTTCCTTGAAACAGGTCGCACGTGAAGATAGTCCCAGAAAGTTTAATCGCTGCACCTTCGCCGCCCGCTACAATTGACCACAAGTGCCGCAATTCCTTCCCGCCGCTGCGTACTGACCGGTAATTTCTGTGGGATCTAACGAATGGAACAGCTGTAATGCATCCAAAATTGCCTCCTGCGTCCGCCCCACCTTCCCCTAGCAATGACTCATGGCAAACCTGCAAATCATGGCAAACCTGCAAATCATGGCAAAGCTGCGACCGATGGTGAAGCTACGAACCCCGCAACATGCTCGCCCGACTGCCACCCGCCTGCTGGCGTGCATGTGGCTGAGCTTTCACGGCTACGCATTTCTGCTTGAAACAACCGGCGGACAGAAGGGTCTAGGCTTCCATACCGCCTCAGGTCAGGAGGTGCTCGGCACTGACGCCGTCAAAAATGCAACGGGCAACAGCGATCAAAAGCAGACCGGCGAAGGATCGGCGAAACCCAACGCCAAGTCGCCTGCGTCAGAAGCAAATCCAGACAGTGAGGGCAAAGCTCACGCGGGGGCCAACGCTCCTAGCGGCCCAGCCGGCCTGAAACGCGCATCTGATATCGCTGAACCAACATTGACACCTGAGCAGCAGATCCAAATTGACTCTCTGATCGAACAGCTAATCGCCCCAAAATTTTCCCAACGAGAAAGTGCAGCTACGGGACTTCTGCAGATCGGCGTTCCAGCATTAGCGAGTTTGAGAAAGCAGCTTGAACTATCGTCCGAGAAAGAAGCCCAAATCCGGATCACCGAGCTGATCAAACAACTAATTGATGGCCAAGTCGAGGTCCAGATCGAGGACTTTATGGCGATGAAGCCTGTCAACTTTCCGGGCTGGCCTGAGATCCGACTCATCCTCGGCAACGACACAATCGCCACCCGAACCCTGTTCGTGGAGATAATGCGGAGCCACCCCACTCTGCCTGCCGCCATGCAGCGGAACTTTACCAACCGTGATCGGAGCATTGCGTTGGAAAGTGTAGTAGAGGCTTTACAAAAGACGCGATTCAAACAAGCGGCAACCACTGCTGACGCATTTGCTTTGGTACTCCCACACATTTACCCAGACTTCGTGATGCCCGATGGGTGCGAAGACCTTGTCATCAGTGTTTGGCAATCCAACACAGCAACCAACCTTCGAAAAGATTCCCAGCTTGCACCAAGCTTTCGTTATTTACTTGGGCAATGGATGATACAAACCAGCTTGGCAAACCGCGAGGATGTACTCTTCTACGGCATGGATTGGGATATGCCCCAATGCCAAATTCTTGCCAAGAACACAATCCTTAATGAGAAGGATGCCAGCACAGACGCTCTCGCATACTGCTTAAAAGCAATGGCCAAGTTTGGAAACCGTGGCGACGTTGCTACGATCAGCACACTGTTGACCGACAAACGCCCTGTCAGCCGCCCCTTGGTCACGCCACGGGGAACGATTTCAAATCAAGTGAGCGATTTAGCGATTGCGGCAATCGCCTGCATTTACGGCGTTGAACTGGAAGACGTTGGCTTCACAGGTGCCACCCGCGACCCACGGCACGGATTCCAACCTCGGGAAATCGGATTTCTCAAGGACGCGCCCGAAGAGCGAGCGGCGGCAGAAAAAATGATCAAAGCGATCCTGCAGGCATCGCCCCCCATCACACCCCCACAAAGAATCCCACCACTCGCTCCGGGGATTGGCAATTGAAAGGTGAACGTGTTGGCGAGCCAACGAACCGAAATACGTTCATCCAAATTCTCTGCAATGAAGTCTGGCCTTCAACATTCAGAAATGGTGGCGTAACTTCCGGGACAGAAATTGAGGTTTGCGGGCCTGCCCCATCACGCGGGCGGCGGGGACCTCGGCAAAAGAACTGTTACCTGCCCACCCTCGCTCTACTCTCCTTGGTCGTCTAACGCGTTTACTCACGCGTCAGCCTTCTTCAAGCATCCCACCCTGAGATGCGATTGGTGCTGGGGTCGGTATCCCGCGGACCTTGATATAACCTGAAATGGCCACGATCACGGCCGCAAGAACCACAAGGATTTTGAGCCAGGTACCACGGGCGCGACGAATTGGCTCAAGCTTCTTGCTGCGCCCGACCAAGGCGGCTGCCAGAAAGAATACCCCGAGCGCAAGAAGCATTTTCAAACCTAACAACGCATGATACAAGGCATCGCCTTGGTGATTCGCCAATGCTCGGTAATAGTTGTAGCCACCGCTGACGATAAACAATAGAACACCGATGTGTACAAATCGCTTCCACCGCCCTGTGATCGCATCGGCGAGTTGACTGTGTGGCTCGTCCGACAAATTCTTCGCAGCTGGCATCAGAACCATGAGCGTAAACACGCTCCCACCAACCAGAACAATCGCTGTCCCGACATGCACGATGCGTGAGATAGTATCGAGTATTTCCATGAGATCAATTCAAGCTAAAGGGAGGTGGAAACTCCTGATTCTTCTTTCCGGCATCGGAAAACTCGACGGCGGCGTCTGACAGCAAATCGATACTGCCACTTTTCAGTAATCGCACCAGTTCGACAGCCCGTGAATCGACGTCTGAGTCACCCAACAGTAGCAGCTTCTGCTCAACTTCAAATGGAAGCGTGTAGGAAATGATATCGGTAATCGGCCCCAACCCCATTTGCCCTGCCATCAGGTCGTGTAGATTTTGTTGCGAATTGACGCTCGCCGGAATGACCTCGCCAAAGGCTTCCAGCAAATCGCTTTTCAGTTGCCCTCGGCCCGTTGCTCCCGCAGGTGGATAGATGTCATCCAACACATCTACCTTAGCCATTCGGAACGGTCGACCGGCGTCGATTTCACTGATGATCCGTGCTCGACGCACGCCCACGAGCAGGACATTGTGCCTGCCATCCTCAACCTCAGCGTGCGAAACGATCCTGCCAAGACAGACGGTACTCGCGATTGTTGGCTCACTCATCACACTGACCACGTGGCCCCCCGTGAGAGTCGACATGGCAATCAAATGATCCCCGTTCAAAGACTCGCTCAACATCTCGCAATATCGCGGCTCGAAAATGTGGAGAGGTTGCATTGCATGCGGGAAAAGAACCAGATCGGGCAACGGGAATAACCTTACTCGCCCGTCAAAATCGTCTGGCAAGCGTGTGACGGCATCCAGATCATCCATGGGTTGTCTCCTGCGTTAGGTCAACTGCCTGAAATATCAAGAACCACCGTCAACCAACGTCTTAAAGCAATAAAGTTCTCATCACACAGTACAAGGCTTGGACAGTCGTGACCCAAGTGTTCTTCACCTTGCCGTTGCCCGACACTCTCGGGCGACGGAAAAAAAGCAGTAACCACCTCGGGTACTCCCGTATCCCCCACCAGTTTAGCGGCGATGTCAATCAAAGGCGGATAATTGCGTTAGTTGCCGCTGGTAGATCGAGGTAGAAAACGACCCTTCGGCCACTCAAAAGGCTGTTGCCACGACCGGCTTTTGCGGCAATCCAAGCAACACACCCTTCTTCCATGCAACGTAACTGAGCTGATCACACGCACGCGGCTCGAGTAGAAACCTACCAGAGCATTCTCAGTCGCGACTCGCCATCAAAATGCGCAACACGTAGAAGAACAACATCACAACGTCTGCAAACAGCACCAAAGAAGCTGCAACGTGTTGGTCTACACCAAAGTGATGAATCACATTGGAGGTGTCGTAGAGGATATAGGCACACATGAATGCCACCATCAACGCAGAAAACCATAGCCCAAGGGAGAATCCGAACAGGATACCCGCAACGATGACGCCCATCGCGACGAATCCGAAAATCATCAAGTAACGGCCCCAATTGCTAAGGTCAGCACGCGTGATGAAGGCAACCGCAGTCAAGCCTAAGAAGGCGACCCCAGTGATGACCCCTGCCGTCGCCGGCAGGCTGGGATCTTGCAACACATTGATGCAGATGTACAGAATCGGCAGCAGCGTGATTCCCCAGGCACCCACATAAAGGGTCAAACCGGCGTATTGCAACGGTGCCGGCGACCCACTGTTGGCCCAACTACGGGCGACCCAACTCACTGCCATGAAACCGACTATCACCAACAACCAGCCGTAGCCCCCGGTCATGGTGGCAACCATGTTTTGCATCGTGGCAACCGGGACCGCGTTGAATAAAACAAATTCCAACCCAATCAAGGCCAAAATCGCACCAGTTAGGTGCGTGTAGGTTCGTCGGATGAAAGCGGTGCGCTCATTTTCTGGCGCATGAACGACTGCGTTCTCAATATTGACCGCATAGGGGTTGTTCTGGTCGATATGCGACATCGCGGGGGTTTCCTTCTCTGCTGACTTAGGTTCGAGCGACGGAAAAAACTTCCGTGACAAAAAATAGCGAAAATACCGCTCCGTTTGCCTGATGCCGGATTATACGCGACCAAGTTCCTTTGGTGCGAGGGGAAATGATTGACGAGCCGGCACTCGTGCGCGACAATCTGCACGTGCAGGGGCGTGAACCCCACCCTTGATCGGATCAGACGGTACCGCCGCCTCGGTTCGATTGACGACTCATCCCGAATTACCCGCAACGGACCAAGACTGATCATGCTGCTTTCGGGTCAAGAGATACAGCGACGCCAAGACAGCGATTTGCTCATTGAGCCCTTCTCAAACGAACGGCTCAACCCCAACAGCTATAATCTCGCTCTCCACGACGAGCTCCTCGTTTACGAAGAAGTGGTGTTTGATGCGGCATCACCGAACCGCTATCGACGGCTAGAAATCCCCGCCGAGGGCCTCACATTGCAGCCCAACATGCTGTACCTCGGGCGAACGGTAGAGTACACACAAACGCACGGTTTCGTCCCCATGATTCAAGGCCGATCTTCATTGGGCCGACTGGGACTGTTTATCAATCCTGGTGGGAGCGTTGGCGACGTTGGCTACTGCGGAACGTGGACACTGGAAATGCACTGCGTTCAACCAGTTCGAATCTACCCCAACATGCAGGTGTGCCAAATTTACTACCTGTCACTCGAAGGTGCTGCGGATTCCTACTGCAGCGATAAGTACCAGAATAGCCGCGACATCCAACCCAGCTTGTTATTTCGTGAACTTGGGGGTGATGATCAGGACACCCAGTTGGAACTGAACTTTGACGAATTGCTGCATGGCAGCAAGTGAGATCCTAAGGCAGCCAACAGCTGGCCTCTGGCATTCAAAACCTGGCATACAAAATCGGACCAGTCGAGTCGGGACCAGTCATTCACGTGAGTGTTTGAGCTTGTGAGTTGATTGCCTCGATTTGTGATCCAAAAACAACAGTTCGCGATAAAGCATTTCAACGCGTGGCATTTCGCATCCCCGATCTCTCGCGTGCCGAATCGGGACTCCAAGGATCGCTTCGATCTCCATCGGTCTATGGTTGATGAAATCAAGCCGCATGCTGCTGTCATAGGGAACCATGTCCCGTGTGACATCCAGTGTCGTTTGAATCACCTGTTCGCTGATCTTCGATCCACACGCACTGGCAGCGCGGTGCACCTCTTCCATCAGACTTTTGGCCAAGTCACACGACTCTGGGCTTTCCATCAATTCCTGCGTCGAAGCATTTAGCACAACCGATAACCCGTTGAAGGGAATATTCCACATCAGTTTTTCCCATCTCGCCGCAGCCAGATCAGGAACAAGCTTCGCGTCAATTCCTGCGTGCACCAAATCATCGCGGATCGCCGCCGCGTGGTCTGAAGTTGGTTTCAGTGTGGGCTGGTAATCACCAAACAGGATTCGACCGTGATCAAGATGCCTGATGTGGCCGGGGCCCACTTTGTTGCTGCAGAGAAAACAACATCCGCCCAGCACACGATCAGGGCCAACGACTTGAGCAGCGTCATACTCCACGTCCAATCCATTCTGAAGCACAAGGACACGTCCGCCTTGTGACGTCGGTCTTGGCAGCAGATCTGGCAACAGTCCGTTCTGAGTGGTTTTCAGTGCAACGACGGTTACATCACAGGGAGGCATCGTTTCCGCAGAAGCGTGAACATTGACCTCTTTGACTTCAAAATCGCCCAACGGCGTTTCGACCTTCCAACCGAGCTGACGGACATGCTCTGCATCACTACGCAGCAGAAAGTGGACTTCGAATCCAGCTTTTGCCAACAAGCAGCCGTAAAGCCCACCCAATGCACCGCCTCCGATGACACCAAACCGCGTCGTTCTCACCATGGCTCACCTCGCGTGTGGAATTGAAAACGGCGGCTCGCTGAGACATTCACTGGTTGTTTCAAGCCTCACTGCAAGCCGTATTTCACACCGTGACCAGTTCCGGGAATCGAGATGCACGCGACAGTGGCAAGTTTCACTGTGAATCCACGCCATTACCAAGCAGTGACCGCCGCAACGAAAGCCTAGCCATCCTTCATCACACCAGTCATAGTCACATCTACCCGGGTTACACTACCCGCTAGTGCGACACTCAACGTTCGCGAAACAATTCACTAATGGATTGGTCGTGATGAATCCTCTTGATTGCTTCAGCCAACAACGGGGCGACCGTCAGTTCGACGAGATTGGGCAATTGCTTCTCTTTTGGGATCGGTATGGAATCTGTAACCACGATCGAATTGATCGGCGCGTCACGTAATTTTTCGATTGCCGGCCCGCACATCACCCCATGCGTCGTGGCGATATGAATTTCCCGCGCCCCCGCTTCATGGACTAGCCGGGCGGCGCCACAGATGGACCCTGCCGTGCTGATCATGTCATCAAACAGCAATGCGATTTTTCCATCGACGGGGCCGCCGATGATCGTGCTTTGGCGTACTTCCAACGCGCTTGTGCGCCGTTTATCCACGATGGCAAGCGTCCCCCCAAGTCGTTTGCTGTGACCGAGGGCGCGTTTGATACTACCTTCATCCGGGCTGACGACAACAATATCGTCACCTTCCATCCCCAAGTCGCTGAAGTGCTCGTTGAGCACCGGCGCGGCATAAAGATGATCGACAGGCACATCAAAAAAGCCTTGAATCTGTGCAGCGTGCAAGTCCATAGTAAGCACGCGATCAGCACCAGCACGCGTGATCAAGTTAGCCGCAAGTTTGGCGGTAATCGGAACACGCCCCTCATCTTTGCGGTCTTGGCGTGCGTATCCATAATAAGGAATGACAGCGGTGATCCGTTCTGCGCTGGCCCTTTTGCAGCAGTCGATCATGATCAACAACTCCATCAAGTTGTCGTTGACCGGAGGTGCTGTGGGCTGAACAAGAAACACATCGCGACCGCGTACGTCCTCGTCTAATTTGCAGAAGTTCTCACCATCGGGAAATTTCCCAAGCGTGATAGCAGCGGGCTCAAGGTGGAGATGTTTACAGATTTTCGCAGACAACTCGTAATTTCCACGACCGCTGAATATTTTTAGTTCACGCATAACCCATGGCTCTCATTTGCTCGTCAACTTGCTGCAATTCGTCGACATTGTTGATCGACAATGATTCACACTCTTTGAGAACAGGCACTGCTGCCACCGGTCGCCCGGCTTCGCGTAGAAGTCTCGCACAATCCGTTAGATAGTACTCAGATTGGGCGTTATCGTCACTAAGTTGCTCCAAAACCTGTAACAAATCCTGGGTTTCGAACAGGTAGGTGCTCATGTTCACCTCCCGAATCGCCAATTGTTCGGCAGTTGCGTCTTTGTGCTCAACGATCCCCGTGAATTCGCCTTCTTGATCACGGACGATGCGGCCCAACCCAGTGGGATCGTCTTTTTCGAGCGTGCCAAGCAGCAAGGCTGGCTGAGTCTGCTCAAAATGCTGCAGAAGCTCCTGCAGACTGGAGGCTTGGATCAGCGGAGAATCCCCAGCGACGACGATCGTTGGGCCCTGCTGCTCAGCCAGAGCATCTCGGCACATCTGAACGGCATGCCCCGTGCCCAATTGCGGACTTTGCAACACGAAATGAGTGTCACCCTGACGGGACTTCAATTCTGCCTCCACCATCTCCGATTCATGGCCCACCACGACGATATGTCGTCGGATTCCCGCTTGTTCGAGCGCGTCGAGCACAAAGTGAATCATCGGCCGCCCCACCACAGGACACAGCACTTTGGGCAGATCGCTCTTCATACGCGTCCCCTTACCAGCAGCCAAAATCACAGCACAAGGTTCATTCATTTCAATAAAATCGCTTCGAGGCTAGAAAAAATGACTCCAAAAATGGAGCCCTCCATTGCCAATCGTCTACTCTCACGCCAAATCTCACAAGACGGGCGAATTCGTCTGGATTCCGAATCCCAAAATTGGCGACAATTACCGCTGATACGCAGACAAAATGCAAGGAAGCCCACGTGACGACGGCTGTGACGATAACGAACCTCTGGCAACGCTCTCAGCGCCTCACGACGCTGATCGTCGATTTTGTGCTTTATGCTACGGTCCGCGTCCTGATCTCGGTTTTGCAAACGCTGCCCACTGATATGGGCGACAGGCTCTGCCATGGACTTGCGTGGCTGGCGATTGGACCACTCAAAATACGTCGAGACATCACTAAAAAAAATCTGGACCAGATTTTCCCGAACGCAAGCAAGGAAGACCGCGAACGCCTGTCGCTAGCCATGTGGCACCACCTATTCCTGATGGTCTGTGAAATCGCGTGGGCTCAGCGCCGCCTGCATCTGACCAACTGGAGCCAGTACATCGTCTTCGAGGAAAACCGGGAAACGCTTCGGCATCTGCTGAGCCGCCGCCCAAAAGTGACCGTCACCGGGCATTTTGGAAATTTTGAGGTCGGTGGCTACCTGACTGGGCTCATGGGCTTCAGCACACTCACAATCGCGAGAAAACTCGACAACCCGTTTCTGCATGACTGGGTACAACGCTTTCGCGGTGCAAAAGGCCAACACATGGTCGACAAGGAAGGCTGTGCCCCTGCCGTCGATGACCATCTCAAAAATGGTGGCATCCTGACCCTACTAGCAGACCAACACGCGGGACCCAAAGGATGCTGGGTAAACTTTCTCGGAGTTCCCGCATCCTGCCATAAGGCGCTTTCACTGTTTGCTCTCAGTTCCAACGCGCCCATGATGATCGGTTCAACAACCAGAATCACGGGGCACCCCATGCGTTTCAAAATGTCATGCTCCGGTGTCGCTGACCCGGAAAACGATCCCGAAGGTCATTGCGAGTCCATTAACACACTGACACGCTGGTACAACGCAGGGCTCGCCAAAGACATCGACCAATCTGTTGAGCAGTATTGGTGGTTACATCGACGATGGCGAACGCCACCCCCGCGAGTTGCGGCACGACTGGCAAAAGCTGAGCAGCGAAAAGCTGCCTAAACCACGCGGTGCAATCGCAGTAACAGCGACAGCATCAGTAACCCGTGTAAACGAGTCGCTAAGCAGCAGCCATCAATCATTCGGTCTGCAAACACTGAATGAAGCACTCGCCGAAATGATTCTGCGTTGCATGATCTGATCGACGATTGAGCGGCAGCACGCACTCGTCGCCTCACAGCGACTCGCTCCCAGTTATCTATTATCAATAACGCCCTCGCGTACGGGCACCCGATGCAACGCCGTTATAGGCAGGTACTTCATACACACTGAACTCTGCCCACAACATGAGATGATCACTGACCATCAAAGCCTGTTCCTGGGTGATTCCGAACTGCCGCTGCAAATCAACTAATCCAAATCGCCCCGTATATTCACGCGTTGTCGTTTGGTCGATCAGAATGTGATCGAGCGTGCGAGTCTGCATCGTGTCTGTCAAACAATCTCCCCCAACAGAGACCAAATTGGAAACCTTCCCCAACTCGTCTAATCCTGCAGTATTCACGCCAAGATTCCCCAGCAGGATGCAATCTTCCTCTCCATTTTTCTGATAGCCATATTGCCGCACACTCTGGAAGACGTCATCAAGTACATTCATTTCGTTAATGGAAGATCCCGCACGGACATCACTCGGGTTGGCGTAAGCGTTGATCAGGGTAAAGCGAAACGGGCTGCGACCTCCGACAGCCCCAAAACGAGTCTCGAAAGATCCAACCATTGGCTCAAAATGCATCCGGTCGGTAGGATCCTGGACGACAAAGACGCTGCCAGGCCGCAGCTGAATTCTTGCCTGATCCCAGATGAACGCAAAGCACTGCATGTCGCCCTCACGCCCCACAGGTGGGCTGACTTGCGATCCAAACTGACCGCCAGACGCTCCGAGCTTCTCCATCAGCAACTTGATACCGCTGGAGTCACTCGAAACACCTTGGATTGCCACAATATCCACACGAGAGATCACGCTCGCCAATACCGACAGGATCCCGTCGTCCTGAGCTTTCACGGTACCAAAGTCCTGAATACTGAACGTAGCAAGACTCATCGTTTCGGTTGATTTCCCTGTCGGAGTTGGCAAACTTACCGGCTGGATTGAGGAGGGCACACTTGCTGCCGACGCCGCACTGGTTCCGCTACCAATATGAATCGCGGACAGATCCACCTTACCGGTCACCACCATCCCCAGCACGAACACAAATCCAGCGACACTCACGAGCGGACCGATGTAACGCGTCAGTGGGATATGAGCTTTGGCTGGGCGATGTACCGCTTTCGGGTTCTGTGCTGCATCATTTGAGTTGCCATTGTGCCCTGTGTTCTGGCCTCCACCAGAATCATTGCCGCCCCCACCGGATGTATTTCCCTTATGCCCCTTACTGGATCGCCGCTTGCGTTTTAAAAACTTAACCATTTCACATCTCACGCCAGTACAAAAGAACGATCCCGAGAACGCTCACTAAATCAGACACTCATACTTCGTATCAACTTGAGGGCGGCACAACGAATGCAAGCGGTGGATGGGTATGCGTGACCCACAAAGCCATTTCAAAGAGTCCTTTCACAACGTCAAGCAGCCCGCTGTGCAACCAAACAAGCACCTGCCCCGATCTCGCCAATCGCTTTGCGACAGAGATGCTGCAATCTTGCTGGCGGCACCTCACTTACAGCCCGCAGTGCTGGAATTGAATCACGTGCAGCTGAACCTATGTTGTGCAACGCCAACACGGCTCGCTC
>PAUV01000109.1 GCA_002712845.1 Rhodopirellula sp.
AAAGTTACTTCCAGCTTCAATTTGTGTATCAACTACGTAAAGAACGAGTTGTTCGGTTGCCCCGTCCCATCGAAGTTCTCCCTCGCGGGCAGAAAGTTTAATCGGGGCACTACCGCCGCTTTGAATACTGACTGTCGGCCGAATCATCTTTCTGCCAACGACGTTCTCAACATGAATTGAGAACCCACGGTTGGGGTCACGCCCCGATTTGTAGTAACGCTGGTTCTTTAAATAACGGTAGGTAACGTCTTCGATTGACATCAGCACAACACGCTGAATACCGGGGCGGCCCCACGAGACGGCAAGATCCGACACGTAGACAGCGATCGGACTTAACAAAGCCGCAAAGATGAATGCGGGTTGCAGGATCTTCAGAGGGGAAATCCCCGATGCTTTCACGGTCGCAACTTCACCGTCAGCAGCCATCCGCCCATAAACGCAACAAACCGAAAATAAGGCGGTCGCGGGGAACGAAAATTGAAGAGCGATCGGCAGGACAAATGGCAGAAGCTGGAGGATGGCCAACGGGCCAAGGCCTTGCCGGAGAAGTTCGCGACCCACACCAATCAAAAGGATCAGCAGTGTCAGCGCAATCAAGGAGACCGTGAATATTTTCAGGATCTCGATCAGCACGTATCGCGTTAGGCGGGTCGGCATCAAGCTTGCGGGAGTCGGGGAACCAAAAGGTCTGCAAATTCCAGTGGCAGCTCTCGTAGACCCCGATGTACCAAAGCTGACCGCCCGTTGGGAGATGAATAGGGCGTGGTTTCTCGTGCTTGAGGTCAAATCTGAGAAACTTCAAAGCGTTCGATTGCGATATTTCGCAGCGTGGTAAGATGCGTAAAACAGGGGGGCCACGTGTCGGAGTTCTTTTCCGGTCCTTTTGAATGCTGGCAATGCTTGCTAAACTCGCCCTTCGCACACTCCCAACCCCACCGAGAACTGATATGTCCGAGAGAAAGGGATCCGATTTCGCAGGATTGTCGGTCGCCATCATCACACCTTTTGCCGATGGCGAGGTTGACTGCAAGAGACTCCGCGATCAGGTCGAGTTTCAATTGGCTGCCGGCACTACTTGCATCGTTCCTGTTGGAACAACCGGTGAGTCGCCAACCCTGACTCATGATGAGCATGACCGCGTGATCACTGAAGTAATTCAATGTGTTGCTGGTCGAGCAAAAGTTATGGCTGGTACTGGTAGCAATAGTACCGCCGAAGCACTTCGGTTGACTCAGCGGGCGGCCTCTGAGGGTGCCGACGCGACACTGCAAGTCGCTCCCTACTACAACAAGCCGACTCAAGAAGGCTTTTATCAGCATTTCAAGGCGGTGGCCGAAGAAGTGGACATTCCAGTCTGCGTCTACAACATCCCCGGTCGTACCGGAAAAGAGATCGCGGTAGAGACGATCCAGCGTTTAAGCGAAGTGGCTGGGATCACGATGGTGAAAGAAGCCACCGGGAAACTCGATCAGTGCTCTGCCATCGTCGGAACGACTGATTTAACAGTCCTCAGCGGAGATGATTCGCTGACGCTTCCAATGATGAGCGTCGGTGCAGAGGGGGTTGTGTCTGTGGTGGGTAACGTTGTGCCAGCGCCCATGATCGAGCTAGTGAATGCCGCGTCCGCGGGAGATTTCGTCAAGGCTAGAGAATTGCATCACCGGCTATTTGCACTCTGCAGCAAGATGCTTGGGCTTGCCACTAACCCAATCCCCGTCAAGACAGCCATGCAATTGGTTGGGCGTGATACCGGCGATCTGAGGTTACCCATGACTCCGCTGGAACCTGCGGAGCTAGATCAGTTGCGAGAAACACTGTTTGCGTTTGGTATCCAAGAAGCTGCTGCTGTTTCCTGAACGCAGTTTTCGAACCATGGGGCCACGCTTGGACACGCAATTGCGTGTCCAAGTCGAAGGCTGTCGTCCACCATGCGTTGCAGATAGTTTTGGGTAAATCTCCGCTCAAAACTAGCTTTGGTGGATACTCCCAGTCCTTCCGTGCCTTCGAGGGGTTTGTGCGGTGGGAGCTCAGGCCGCTAGATACAGGCTCTGGCCGGGGGAAACAGATACAGGCGGTGGGATTCAGGATGGGGCCAGCTCTACATCGAATCCCACATCTCAGCGATCACCCGTTTCGTCCATGATCTGCATGGCTTTTGTACTTTGGCCATCAAGATTTGGCGTTTGATTGCGGGGCTAGGCCCAAGCTTGGGGGCAGGGTGATAGCCAGAGCCAGGATCATGGCGAGGTCTGGGTTGTCA
The DNA here is from genome assembly GCA_002712845.1 of Rhodopirellula sp. The sequence goes on from PAUV01000109.1 coordinate 2,261, forward strand.
CATAAACCCACGTGTGACCGGTAGTTGTCCCCTCGGCTGTGGCTTCGAGCGTTATATTATCAGCAACGGTGCTGCTACGTGCTTGATGTGTTTTTGGGAAACGCATTGGTCATGGAGTCCCCCCGCATCGCCTTGTGCCCTCCGCATCACCTTTGTGGTTGCCGAATTCGTGGAACCCCTGTCCATCGAAGAGCCCGCGTCGAGCAAGCAGGGATTTGGAATACAAACCCAACTGGAGTTGAGTCATGCCTTTGTTACGTTTCGTAATCGCAATCGTATTTCTACACGTCTTGGCTGTGACAGGCTTCGCAGACTGGTCGACTTATCTCAATGGTAATGACCGGGCGGGTTACTCACCAACGGAATTGGAGTTTCCGTTGAAGTTGGTTTGGCAGCACAAAACCTCTGCGAAGCCTCAGATGGCATGGGAGGGGCCTCGAAACGCTCCGATCGAAGGTCACGAGATGCGACATCGCGTTGATTTCGATGATGCGATGCAAACGGTGATTTCAGACGGTCGTGTTTATTTCGGAAGCACCGTGGACCATCGTCTGTACTGTGTAAAGAACACGACAGGTGAGGTTCTATGGACCCATTACACTGAGGGTGCGATTCGGCTCGCGCCAACATTGGCACATGGCAATATTTACTTTGGGTCTGATGATGGAAAAGTTTATTGTCTCAACGCGGTCACGGGCCAGTCTGTTTGGGTCATGCGTGTTGGGCCCAAAGATGATCGCCTTTTATCGCGTGGTGAGATGATATCGCGATGGCCCGTCAGGACAGGTGTTTTGATCGATGGGGAAACGGCTTATTTTGGGGCCGGTGTCTTCCCGCATGAAATGATTTATCTGTGTGCGGTGAACGCGTTATCAGGTGACGTCATCTGGCGGAATGACACGATCAGCGAGCAGAATGCAGGCCGTAACGATTTGACCCCTCAGGGTTATCTTCTCAGTAATAAAGACAATCTGTTTGTTCCCTCTGGGCGGTCCTTGCCAGTCGCGGTCTCTAAGCAGGATGGCACCATCGTCTTTCAGGAAAAGTACTCATGGCGAACTGACGCCGGTGGTGTTGTGGGCGGAACCAAAGCACTGCTGGGAGACGGGCAGGTTTATGCTGGCGGGCCCCATCATTTTCTTGCCATGGATCAACGAAATGGCGATGTGGGTGAGGCTTACATCAATGGGCGTCAGATGGCCCTGGCGAATGACCAGGCATTCATTCTCACTGGGGAAAAGTTGATCTGTGTGGATCATGCCAAGCACTCCAAAGCCAGTCAGGAAAAGCAGAAATGGTTTTTGAAAGCGCGTTCCGCTCGCAGTGAACCTGCCAAATTAGCAGAAGCAAAGCAGAAGATGCTTGAGTTTGCACAGATCGGCGTTCTGTGGGAGTTTCCCACCACATTTGATGATGTGTTGATTGCAACGCAAAACGTCGTTGTTGCAGGCGGGCTTAACGAGTTGATTGCTTTGGATCGAAAGTCTGGCAAGCTTTTATGGACACAAAAAGTGGTTGGAAATGTACGTGGTCTGGCAGTCGATGACGGTGTGCTCACGGTTAGCACGGACGAAGGACATATTTATGCGTTTTTGTCTGAAGCAAAACTGCCTGCTGAGGTTGCAAGTTCGCCGACCCGAGAGTGGCCCGTTGCCTATGGCAAACCGTATGAGGAACTCAAGGATCAAGATCGGTTCCGCAAAGCTGCGGCAGAAATCCTGAAACGCAGTGGGCAGGCGACAGGGTTTTGTCTGGTTCTGGGGAGCGAAGAGGGGCGACTGGCTTATGAGTTGGCAGTGCAGAGTGACTTGAATGTCATAGGGGTTGAGCCTGATCCGTCTAAGGCAGCAAAATCAAGAGCCTTGCTTGAGGCAGCGGGAATGCATGGGGCAAGCGTGACCATCGTGAACGCTCCGCTTACCGACATACCGTTTAGTAATTACTTTGCAAATCTGATTGTTTCCGACACTGTCCTCCAAAACCGCGAGATGGGGTGTGCCCCGGAGGATGTGTCAAGATTTCTGAAGCCGTGTGGTGGAGTGGCAATGTTGGGTTGCCCCGACTCGCAGTCAGGCGGCGAGGTTGAAAATGCTGTGTCACAGTGGTTGACTGATCTATTTCATCAAGATGAAGGTGAAATGATTAGTGCATCACCTTGGTACATGTTGCGTCGAGGGAAATTGCCGGGAGCCGGATCGTGGTCGCATCAGTACGGCAATGTTGCCAATACTTCCTTTTCGGCGGATCATCGTATTCGTGACGGTTTGGGTGTGCTCTGGTACGGAGATCCGGGCCCGAGTTCAATGCTCAATCGCCACGAGGCCGCCGGGGCACCGTTGTCAACGAACGGACGAATGTTCATTCAGGGAACGGATAAGATCATGGCTTATGATGCCTACAACGGAACTTTCCTGTGGGAATACAAGAATCCTGGAGCGATTCGCACCGGGGTATTCAATAATCGCGAAACGCACAATCTTGCGGCAAGCGATGATCACCTCTATGCAGCGGCGGGTAAGACATGTGTTGCGATCGATGCAACTTCCGGCAAGGTGATTGCCGAGTACACCACGCCGGAATCCAGTGATGGAATTGAGAGGGCGTGGGCGTATCTTGCCTACGATAACGGACAGTTGTTTGGTACCAGTACCATACGAGGGGAGTTGGAGGCGCGACTTCGTCGAAGAGGCTTGAAGGTAAAAAGTCAAACTGACGCTGTGTTCGCTGTGGATACTGAAACGGGAAAGCGGGTGTGGACGTACCGAGGTGACAACATCCTACACACAACGATTGCTGTCGGACCCGAACATGTGTACTTCATCGATTCTTCCATGAGCCCTGAGGAACGACAGCAACTTTACCTGCAGGACAAGGATGAGTTTAAGAAGTTGACGGGTGATGCCGCACTCAAAGCCGAAGCTGAAATGAAAAAGCTTGATCTTCGTCTCGCGGTAGCGATTGATCGCAAGACGGGAGAGAAGGTCTGGTCCAAGGCAGTCGACGTCACCGATACCACGAATGTTAGCGCCGGGGGAGGCAGTCTTACTCTCATGTACGCCAATGGGCATGTCGTCCTTTGTGGTGCAAATGCAAACGGCCACTATTGGAAGCAGTTTTTGTCGGGTCAGTTTGATCAGCGAAAAATCGTCGTGCTTGATTCCAGTGATGGAAACCAGCTTTGGGCGAAAAATGCCAACTACATGAATCGCCCCGCAGTGATTGGTGATGAGGTGTATGCGGAACCATGGGCATTTAATCTGCACACAGGGCAGCCCAAGACGAGTTCTCATCCACTCACGGGCGAGGAAACGCAATGGCGGTTCAGCCGTCCAGGGCATCACTGTGGTGTGATCACGGCGACGCCAAATATGATGTTCTTTCGGTCCGGATTCATCGGCTATTACGATCTTTACAACGATAGCGGAACAAGGCATTTTGCGGGCCAGCGGCTAGGTTGCTGGATCAACGCCATCCCAGGAAATGGTCTGGTGATGATTCCCGAGGCAAGCGCCGGGTGTGTTTGTCAATTCTCAATTGCTTCGACTGTCGTGATGGAGCCAAAGACGGAAAACAAGTCATGGGGAATCTTCAGCGCGGTTGGTGCTTCGACACCAGTGAAGCGAATGGGGATCAACTTGGGAGCACCCGGAGACAGGAAAGATGATTCAGGACGTGAGTGGTTCGGTTACCCACGCCCAAGTTCACGGGGTCGGCTTGAATTCGTATTCAATCTAAAACACCAGCTTGAGTCAGGCGGGAAGTGGTACAGTCGCAATGCCGAAGCCATTGATCTGGGTGTGACTCAGACGCCTTGGCTTTACACCTCGGGCACCAGTGGCCTGAAAAGTGTGGATATCCCACTTCGTGGCAAAGAAGATGGTGCCGCAAATTACACGGTGAAAATCTATCTGGGCTCGCTTCAGCAAAAGTCGATTAAGCCTGTTGCTTCAGGTCCTTTTGATCTTTCGTTCCAGGGAAATGTGGTCGCTGAGGCTATCAGTTTTGAGCCTTCGCAAGGAACTGGCAGCAATCGGGTTTTGGTGAAAGAGTTCAAAGGTGTGCCAGTTGAGACCTCACTCAAAATTGATTTGAAACACTTGGATGCAGAAAATCCAGGATCCATTGCGGCTATCGAAGTCATTCAGGAGTGACTTGCATCTCGGGTGATGTATGCTTGCCAAAAGGTGAGCGTGCGAAACCGAAATTGTCATACCGGCATTACAGTGTTGAGCCGGCGCCGGTGGTGCTGCCCCACGCCGGTTCAGTCATTCAAAGTATCGTCAATGCTATGATTTTCAGTGCCTCTCGCCACCGTGCTGTCGTGGCCTCGCGATTCAAAGCGAGTGGGCGTGTCTGCGTGGGCTAATGAGGCGCAGGAAGATTTTTGGTTGTGACTAAAGCAGCTTCGCACCAGGGACATAGTTGCGAAGGAAGTCATGGCTTTGCACCAATGCTAACTTGCAGTCTTCGACACTTCCTTCATAAGCACGGTCTTCGACCTCAACACAGACTGGGCCACGATAACCGGTGTCAGTTAAGGTTGAAAAGAATTTTCCCCAGTCAACGTCACCCATGCCTGGTAGCTTGGGAGAGTGGAATTGGTTCGGGTAAGCGAGGATTCCCAGGTCGTCCAGTTGGTGTTGATCAACCCTGACATCCTTTGCGTGAATATGAAATAGTTTGTCAGCGAACTCTCGCATGGGTTTCAGGTAGTCCATTTGCTGGAATACGAGGTGCGATGGATCATAGTTGAGGCCGAAGTGATCACTTGCGATGTCATTGAACATTCGTCGCCAAATAGCAGGGCTGCCCGCAAGATTCTTGCCGCCTGGCCATTCATCTGCGGTGAATAGCATGGGGCAATTCTCGATGCCCACTTTGACTCCATGTTCTTCCGCATGCTGGATGATCGGTTTCCAAGTGCTTAAGAATCGGGGCCAATTGTCATCGACGCATTTTGTCCAGTCGCGACCAATGAACGTGTTCATCCGCGTCAAATTCAGCTTGGCAGTCGCTGTGATGACCGCCTTGATATGCTCGACTGCTTGTTCTGCTTCAGCGGTGTCACACGATAATGCGTTGGGGTAATAACCGAGCCCACTTATACCAACCCCATGTTTTTGGGAGAGATTATGAATGGAATCAATGACCGCCGAGTCATTCAATTCAGCGACATTGATATGGGTGATACCCGCATATCGCCGGGTTGCTTTACCCTGAGGCCAGCACATGACTTCCACGCACTCATAACCGATTTCTGCCGCAGTGGCAAAAACGTCTTCGAGTGACAAGTCTGGTAGTATCGCGCTGACAAAGCCTAATTGCATCATCGGTTCATTGCTCCGTATGAAATGAAGGGGTGCGTCGTTTGGGGATTCAGCAGGCAATCATCGACGTCAGGTTCGTCCTTAACTACAAAGACCGATGGACCGCCATGGTTTAGGCGGTCGTGCCTTGATTTATCGAGATCCGCTACGCTTCGCGGTCGCTCGCGTTTTCTGCTGATTTGGATTTTTTATGGGGTCACAGGGTTGGGGTCAGCACCCGCCAGAAATCAATGCTGCGTTGGCGGCAGTTGTGAGCCTGTGCTCAATTCCTAGCGGACACTAACGGTTTGCAAACCAGACTGAAGTCACTGCGATGATTTCTTACGAAGTCGTTCGATGTCACCTTCGACTGATTCGTTCTGCTTTTCGAGGTCTGCAAGCGAGGCCCGTTCTTTGTCAACCACATCCGCAGGCGCTCGGGCAACGAAGTTCTCGTTTCCGAGTTTTTGCTGTTTACCTTTGATCTGCTTTTCAAGTTGTGATTTCAGTTTGTCCAGTCGCGCGAGTTCCGCATCAATGTCGATGAATTTTTCGAGATCGACGTGAACATCAACGTCGATGGATGTCAGTGCAAGCGGTGCGTCGGTTTCGAACGCGGCCGCCGTTGGCCCGATTGAGACCACCTCTGCGCCAGCCAGTCCCGTGAAATAACTCACCATAGGTTGCAATAATGCGAGCGAGGAATCGCTGCAGCGTATGGCGACGGGGACCGTTTCACGCGGTGCAATGTTTTGGCTAGCGCGAATCTTACGAATGGCTCCAACCACTTCCTGAAATTCAGCGAATTGGCGTTCAATTGACTCGTCGTGATGCTCGGGCACCGCACTGGGCCACTCAGACTTCATCACAAAATTTGGTGATTGAACCGGATTCGGCACACCACGTTCGGGTGCTACCTGATTCACGCACTCCCAGATTGCCTCGGTTACAAACGGCATGACGGGGTGAAGCAATTTCAGCAGAGTATCAAGTCCATGGGCCATGACAGCCTGAGTTATGGCCCGTTTGTCAGGATCTGCCAGTCGCGGTTTCGCAATCTCGACATAGAAACTGCAGAACTCATCCCATGCGAAGTTGTAAAGAACCCTCGTGCTCTCGGCGAACTTATAGCGATCGATTCCCTCGGTGACCTGTTGAGTGACTGTTGACAGGCGACTTAAGAGCCATCGATCTTCCAGCGGCAGGTCGTCAATGGTGACGGTCTGCGGGGAATAATCTTCCATGTTCATCAGAACGAACCTGGCAGCATTCCATAGTTTGTTGACAAAGTTGCGAGCCGTTTCGAAACGCTCACTCACTACGGCAGCTTTGGGCAGCGATTTGTCTTCCTCGGATTCTGCCCATTGTGTCGAGAAGACTTCGTTGCAGCCCGGGCATTCCATCTTCGGTAAAGAGCGATTCTTTTTGGTTTGGTCGATCAGCTTTTCGCAATGCGGACATTCATACTGGACCGGCATCCGAACGTCTTGCGTATCCGTAGCCAGTCGGGCAAGTCCAAAACGCAAGGCATCTGGACCAAACTTATCGATCACGTCGATTGGGTCGACACCATTCCCTTTACTTTTGCTCATGGTCTCTCCGAGACCATCGAGAATTTTCGGGTGGATGAACACCTCGTTGAAGGGAATGTCACCGATGTTGTTCAAGCCCATCAACACCATGCGGGCAACCCAAAGCGTGATAATGTCACGCGATGTGATGAGGGTACTGGTGGGGTAGAAGTATTCCAACTCAGCGGTTTTTTCTGGCCAACCCAAGGTGCTGTGCGGCCATAGTGCCGACGAGAACCATGTGTCCAATACGTCTGGGTCGCGGACAAAGCCCATGGCTTCAATCTCTTCTTCGACGGCAGTGTCTTCCTGTCGAATGCAGACATAGACGCTGCGAGTTCCATCGTCACGGTTGTCGATGTTGGCCTGCAAATCGCCAGCGGCATGTGCAGGCATCATTGAAAGCCGCGCTACGGCATCGTCAGCAGCAGCTTCGTTCAGTCCGTCGATAGACCAAATTGGAATGCGATGACCCCACCACAATTGGCGGCTGACCGGCCAGTCGCGTTTCTCGCCGAGCCAATCCAGGTACCCTTTCCGGTATCGTTCGGGGAATATTTTGACGCGGTCATCTTCGACAGCATCCATGGCGGATTGCGCCAGTTCTCCCATCGCGACGAACCACTGATCAGCCAAATACGGTTCGATGGGGGTTTTGCTTCGATCGCTGTGAGGTAGCTCAATTTCCCGATCTTCAACTTCACCAAGGCGTCCTAATGCGTCGAGGTCTGCAACCACTTTTTTGCGGGCTTGGGGGATGGTCAGTCCCTGATAATCACCACCCTCGGCGTTGATTGTGCCATCAGGATTCAAAATGTTGATCATGGGCAGTTCAGCCCGTAGCCCGACTTCATAGTCGTTGGGATCATGAGCAGGTGTGATCTTGACGCATCCACTACCCAATTCCGGCTTCGCCCAGACGTCGGCGATCAATGGAATCTCGCGATCCATTAGCGGCAGCATGAGTTTGCGGCCATCACGGGCCATGTTTCTGAGTTGCTCTAGTTGCGGCAGCATCTCAGCGCGTCGTGTATGAAGAGCGTCGATTTGGTGTTGTAGTTCAACCTTTTCCTTGTCGGTTGCCTCCGAGAGCTTCAGTTGGATTTCCTGCTCAACCTTGTCAAAAGCTTTGGCTGGGTCCGGATGCACTGCCACCGCCGTGTCACCCAGCATCGTCTCGGGACGTGTGGTGGCGATTTCTACCTGGGCAGGTTCTCCGCTCTTGGGATTGATTACAAGATAGCTGAAGTGCCAGAAGTGGCCTTTCTTTGTGACGTTCTCAACCTCGTCATTACTGACTGCGGTTTGCAGGAATGTGTCCCAGTTCACCAACCGCTTTCCGCGGTAGATCATTCGTTTACTGAACAGATCATAGAAGGTGGCTCGGACTGCTGCGGCGCAGACGTCATCTAACGTGAATCGCAGGCGATCCCAGTCACAACTGCATCCCATGCGTTTTAGCTGACCAAGGATTCGTGTTTCATATTGTGCCTTCCAGTCCCAGATGCGACTGACGAGTCCTTCACGCCCTAGATCATGGCGTGAGAGGTTTTCCTGTTCTTTGAGGCGTCGTTCAACCACAGCCTGAGTCGCGATTCCGGCATGGTCGGTGCCGGGCATCCACAACGCTTCATATCCCTGCATTCGGCGTGTGCGGACCATGATGTCCTGTAGGGTATTGTTCAGACCGTGGCCGAGATGCAAGGCACCCGTGACGTTGGGTGGTGGAATCACGACGGTAAATGGCTTGCGGTCAGGATTGACTTCAGCGTGTGCGCACTTGGCATCACTCCATGCCTGCAGGATACGACTTGCAGCATTTGCGTGATCAAACCGGTCTGGAATCTCGTTCATCGGTTGTCTTGTTGAGATCTAGGTTCTATTGAGTAATTCTGGGTGGCATGCATGCGCCACAATCCCGTGTGTATTCAGTTGCCGCCTAACGGCAGTTCATCTTTGTGCAGTTTGTACTCCACCGAATCGACAAGTGCTTGCCAACTGGCTTCGATGATGTTCTCGCTGACACCTATGGTGCCCCAGGTTTCAGTCTCGTCGCCACTCTCGATGTTGACACGAATCGATGCAGCTGTACCTGCCCCGGAGTCAACCACACGGACCTTGTAATCAATCAGGTGCATGTCGCTGAGTGAGGGGTAGGCATCCATCAGTGCTTTTCTTAGAGCGGCATCCAATGCATTGACGGGACCATGCCCTTCTGCAGCATCGAACCACAGGGTGTCGCGGACCTTGAGCTTGATGATGGCTTCGGCAAACACGTGTTTTTGGTCACTGTTGCGATCTCCTGCGACCACACGATACTTGATCGGTGAAAAATGCGAGGTGTAAGTACCAGCTGCTTTTTTGACAAGCAGGTCAAACGAGGCTCCAGCATTTTCAAACTGATAGCCCTGGTTCTCGAGGCGAACAACCTCTTTCAGGATTTTGTCCATCAGTTCGCGGTTGTCTTGGATATTGTGCTTGGTTGCGATCGCAACAATGTTGCTCCGACCCGACAACTCACTGACCAAAATCCTCCGCTCATTTCCAACCAACGCCGGATCGATGTGCTCGTAGGTCTTGGATGCCTTGTTGATGGCGTGGACATGCATTCCACCTTTGTGCGCAAAGGCGCTTTGGCCAACAAATGCTTGGCCGTTTTTCCACTGCAGGTTCGCGGTTTCGTAGACGTAACGGCTCAGTTCGGTCAGATGGGTCAATGGTTTGCCACCGAGGACACTGTAGCCGTCCTTTTTCAGGGCAAGGTTTGAAATGACTGAAATCAAGTCCGCGTTACCGCATCGTTCGCCAATTCCGTTGATAGTGCCTTGGACCTGCAGAGCACCTGCATCTACCGCAGCAAGTGAGTTAGCAACAGCGAGCTCACCATCATTGTGAGTGTGTATTCCGATGGCGGTGTCATATTCTGAAAGCTCGGAGACAACCTTTTGAGTGATCTCGGCGATTCGCTCGGGCAGGGTTCCACCATTGGTGTCACACAGGACGAGCCACGTTGCGCCGGCTGATGCTGCTGAGACAAGCGTCTTGATCGCGTAGTCAGGATTTGCGTTGTAGCCATCGAAAAAGTGTTCGGCGTCATAGATGAGTTGAGCATGACGCGATAAAAACTCACCGCTCTCACCAATCATGTCCAGGTTTTCGTCAAGCGTGACCCGCAGGACTTCGGTTGCGTGGTAGTCCCATGTTTTCCCAACCAGAGTGATGCAAGGGGTTTGTGCCTGCACCAACGCCTGCATCCCGGGATCATCTTCCGCTTTCATTGACTTCCGCCGCGTCATGCCAAATGCGCAGACTTGAGTGTGCCCTAAATCGAACTGACGAATCTGTTCAAAGAAAGCAACGTCCTTTTCGTTTGAGAGCGGGTAGCCCCCTTCAATGAAATCGATACCTGATTCTGCCAAGCGTCTCGCGATGTTCAGCTTGTCCTGCAGTGAAAAGCTGACGCCCTCGCCTTGCGAACCATCTCGCAAGGTTGTGTCGTAAATCTGGATCGGTTTCAAAGTCATCGTTATTTTGAACTTTCTTCAATCGGTCCGTGTTGATGTCTTGGCTGACGTTGTCGAAGGATACGAAAAAACCCCCAAACCCTTGCAGGGGCTGGGGGTGAAGTGTCACTCAGGATTATTCACTCGTTTCCACCGGCCCTTGAGGCCGATCGGAAAGCTCTCCCCCGCGTCAGTGCTGGCCAACAATACCAGAGACGCGGTTAATAATGGATGGGGATTTTTTGGCTGTCACGAGATTCATTCATGTACGGGTTTCTTGCGGCTAAAGGATGACCTCGGGATTCGCTGCTGTCAATCGCAAGCGGGATTCATCTCTCTCAGGGGGCAATAAAAACCGCGAAAAGCCAGTCGCTGGTGTTTTCTGCCCAGCTGCTGTGACTCCAGAGTACCCATTCTGGCATCCGCCTATTTTCACAGGCGAGGTTCACAGTTGAGTTGGGGCATGGATCTTCCATGCTGTTGGGCCGTCAGTGGGTAGGTGTGCCTGGCGGGGCAGGTCAAGGACGTGTACGCATCAAGAATGATCCCCCGCCAAACCACTGCTGCCACTTGGGATGCTGTTGGAACTTCGAATCATGCGTGCCGACCCTCTGAAAATTCATGCGTTCCTCGCGGGTGCCTCGGGAGAATGGATGGAGGGAACGTTTTGGGAGGCGATGGCCCAGAAGGGCGAAGTTCGTTGCAGCGGGGGCGTGATGGGCAGGGAGGCTTGGGCCGGTTTATGAGGCTTGAGCGGGGTGAGGTGTTTCAGGGGGGGCTGGAAAGCGGTGCAGTTCTTTCGTCTTGTTCTGCTGTTTTTTGGATCGAAGCGGCTCTGAACGCCCGCGTAATGATTACGACCTGCGCATTACTCATGGCTGTGTTGCCTAAGAGCAACGAAACCTGTTGCGTTTTGGCAACATCGCCCCAACCTGCGTGGTAGGGTTCCGTGGACAAAGTCTGTCCAAAACGCATTCCTTTCCGAACCGTTCGTGCTTAACAGCCGAGCCCGACGAATTCCGCGACAGACCAATGAATCGAAACACCAG